>CAZCUL010000177.1:0-7155 GCA_964501475.1 uncultured Verrucomicrobiota bacterium
CTTCGAGTCGCCGAACTCTTTTAGCCTCACCCCGGCCTTCTCCATCAGCGACAGGTACAGGCTGCACATCTTGCGGTTGGGCTTGCCGAGGTAATCGAGCACGCGGCCCCCCTTGAGCCGCCCGCCGCCGCCCCCCAGCAGCACGACCGGAAGCTGGTTGGCGTCGTGGTTGCCCGTCAGCATGCTCGAGCAGAAGAGGAGCATGGTGTTGTCCAGGAGGGTGCGCCCGCCCTCCTGAATGCCATCCAGCCTCCGCGCAATATAGGCCACCTGTTCAAGGAAATACCGGTTCACCTTCAGCCAGTCAGCCGTGTCGCTGTGCGAGAGCAGGTGGTGAATCATGTAGTCCACGCCGAGGTTCGGGAAGCGCAGGGAGCTGTGATCGTTGTTCAGCTTCAATGTCGTGATGCGAGTGGTGTCGGTCTGGAAGCCCAGCACCAGAATGTCGCACATCAACCGCATGTGCTCGCCGATGTCCTGCGGGATGCCGTCGGCCGGACGCGGCCTGTCCGGCTGATCCAATGTCGGACGCCAGCCCTGCAACTGGCCCTTCTGGCCCGCGCTTTCAATGCGCTGCTCGACCTCGCGCACGGACTCGAGGTATTCGTCCAACTTCTGCCGGTCGTTCGAACTGATCTGACGGCGCAAGTCCCTGGCGTCGGAGAGCACGGCGTCGAGCACGCTCTGGTCGCCCTGGCTCGCCTTGTCCTTGAACAGCCGGTCGAACGCGAGTGCGGGATAAACCTCCAGCGGCGTCGGCGAGGTCGATGAACTCCAGGAAATGTGCGAGCTGTAGAGCATCGAATAATTCTTGTGAACGGACGGATTGGACTTTTCGCAGCCCAGAACGAGGCTGGGCACCTTGGTGGAGCGGCCGCAACGCTGCGCGAGCAACTGGTCGATGCTTGTGCCGGAACGAATCTCCCCGCCGGATGCAAGCGGCGCCCCGGAGAGCAGATTGCCGGTCTGGGAACTGTGGATGTTGCCCTTGAGCGCCTCGGCGTTATACAAGCCGCGAATGAACAGCATCTTCCGGCGGAATTCAGAAAGCGGCTCAAGCACTTTGCCGAGTTCCATCTTCCCGCCCTCGCCCCTGGCCCACCATTCCTTCGAGTGAAAGCCGTTGCCGGCGAAGACCACGGCAAACCGGACCGGCGCCTCGCTGGCCGGTTTGATGGCTCTGGGCGGTTCATCGCCCCAGACAGTGAGAGATTCCATCCACGGCAGCGCCATCGTGACGCCGACCCCGCGAAGAAACGCGCGGCGGGAGAATTGATGTGTGGTCTTCATATTCCTGCTCTCGATCCTGATCCTATTCTGCTTCTTCTGCTCCCGCCCTTGCTTCGTTTTCTTCCCTTTCGGGCGCGCGCAGGCCCCCGCAGCAGCACCAGGCGGAAGAGTAGCGCAACCGGAACGACTTTTGCATGCGAAATTCTGTTCATTCTTCGCCGGCCATCTCCCTCCCGCGAATCTGGCGGAATTGCGGGCTGAGCACGATGACCTCCACGGCGGCGCTGAACCGGTAGTCATGCGTCTCCAGTTGACGCTGCATCTGGGCCAACAAGGGCTTGTCCGATAACATGACGCCGCGCCCCAGCGCATAGCCCAGCAGCTTTCGGTTGAACTGCCTCAGGATAGCATCGCGCCTTTTCGTAAGCAGATAATCGCGCAAGCCCTGGGCATCATCGACCACCGTTCCGTCGAAAACTTTCGCCCGCGTCTCGATGGGGCGGCCGCCCATGTCCCGGGATCGCAACCGGCCGATGGCATCATAGGCCTCGAGAGCGAAGCCGTAACCATCGATGCGCCGATGGCAGCCGTAGCACCTTGGATCGCTGCTGTGTTTCTCGGTAAGGTGACGAACCGTCAGTGTCTCGGCCGCTTCGTCCTCCGGCAGGTTCGGCACGTCCTTCGGCGGGCGCGGGAGCTTGTCGCCGAGGAGGACCTCAGCCACCCAGTTGCCGCGCAGGATGGGGCTGGTGCGGGAGGCGCCGGACTGCTTCGAGAGCGTGGCGCCCAGGCCAAGAATGCCGCCGCGACCATGCTCTCGGACACCGTCCACGCGCCGCCACTCCGGCCCGGTCACGTCCGGAATGCCGTAATGCCCCGCCAGCGCCTCGTTGAGGAACGTGTGGTCCGCATCGAAGATCGTCAGCACGGAGAGGTCGTTCTGGAACACATCGGTGAAGAACCGGATCACCTCCTCATACATGGGGCCGCGCAACGCCGCGAAAGCGGGGAAATGGCGCTCGCTCTTTTCATCGAGCGACTTGAAGTCATGGATGTGCAGCCAGGCGCACCCGAACTCGGTCGCCAGACGGCGCACCCGGTCGTCCTGTAACATCCGCCGGGCCTGGGCGGCAAGCTTGCCGGGATCGCCCAATTCGCCGGCCGCGGCAACCCGGAGCAGTTCCGCGTCCGGCGCCGAGGACCAGAGGAAATAGCTCAGGCGCGTGGCCAGTTCCCAATCGGTCACCGGCCCCGGCTGATCGCCTGGCGGCGGTTGCTCGGCGCGATAGAGAAAGGCCGGCGCCACCAGGATGCGGGCCAGCGTAAGCCGAATGGCCTGGCCGTGGGAAATCTCTTCGTCCCGCAAACGACGATACAAAGCGCGCAACCCGCCTATCTCCCCGGCGGTGAGAGGGCGGCGATACGCACCCTCGGCAAACCTCAGCACGGCCTCGAGATGCGCGGGCTGCGTGTCCAGGAGGAGTTTCCTGAACTCTTCAGCGCGGCGCTTGATGGGCTCGCGCAGGGGCTCGAAAGCGCTGGGATCCGCATCCTGCGTGGCGAATTGCCAGAGCTGTTCGAAGGCATCGACCAGCTTCAGCGCGTCCTGGCTGACGTAATGCAACTCGGCCCAAAGCCGGTCCAGTTCGGCGGCTTGTGTCTCATCCAGCATTAACCGGCGCAGATGGTCGTCCTCGCGATAAAAGAGGGTAAGCGTGACGACCTCATCCACGGGCACGATCTTCGTGTAACACAAGGCGGCCGGGAACAACTGCCGGAATTCGTCGAACGCAGTCTCGACGCGTTCCCACGCCGCGCTGCCCTTCACCGCAATGACCGGTGAATCAGATACCACTGGGCGTTCGCCATCGGACCAGGTGCTCTTGCTGCCTTGTTCCTGCAATGCGCCTGCGGCGAGACCCGGTTCCGCGGCCGGCTTCGTCGTGAGGGCCCGCATCTGCACGCTGCCTCCCGTTCCGGCCGCCGGGTGCAATCTGGCTGCGGCCACAAATTCGCAACCCTCGGCCAATTCTGCTGGCAGGCGCACTTCGATGACGGCCGGCGCCTGCACGCAGAGACTCGATTCGCCGGTTTTTGCGCCGTTCACATGCCTGCCGAAGAATGCCGGGTCAAGGCCCCAGCTTGCAACGTCCGGCGCGACAAGTCTTCGATCATTCGTCGTATCGCCCGGAGCCTCACGGCGGCCGCTCCGTGGAAGCGCGTTCAGCAGCGGGCCGCTCGGAGAATCAAGCTCGCGATAGAGCACGGCATCCGGAGCGTCCTTGGGAAGATCGGCCGCGCCGCCCAGCAGGAGTTCCCCCACCTCCGCGGCAAGGCGCTGCTTCTCCTCGCCATTCTGGCTCGACTGCCACCTGGCCAGCAGTGAGCCGGCCGGCAGCGCCGGTGCCCCGCTGCCGCCGGCTGGTTCGCTGTGAAAATGCCACACGCCCTCGTGTCCGAAGCTGTCCGCATGCGGATTGCCGGCGAGAATGTCCGGCGAAACATCCTTCGCCAGATTCCAGGCGCGAGTGCCGTCGCTCAGAATGAAATCAACCGCCGTCAGGTCGCAGGAATGATTGCCGTCACGCGGTCCGATGACCGCCGATATCACATCGCCGGGCTGCACCGCAAGATTCTCGAACGGGCCGAAGCTCACATCCCTGGAGCCCTGGGCGGTGCCCGCCCCGAGCCGTTGCCTTGTATTCCCGCGCCGCAGTTCCAGCGCCCATGTCACGCCGTTGCCGCATTCCGGATGCGCATGTTGCACCCTGCCTTCCACCCGCATGGCGGCCGCCACGGGACTGCGCCAGGCCACAATGACACGCCGGTCCGGCGAGGGATGGACGGCCACGCTGTGCGGTTTCATATTGCCTGGCACGCGCACGTGCTGATCGGAAGAGTTGGCAATGACGCTCAACGCGTTGTCGCCGGCCCAGCCCTTGATGAAGCCGTAGCCCTGCGCGCTCTCGGTTGGCCGTTTGATGTGCCCATCGATCCGTGCCTCCCCCGCGCCGATGCCGAGGCAATCCAACCAGGCGCCGAGCACCCAGGGCTCAACGCCGTGCTTCCGCGCGAGTTCCGCCACCTCATTCGTCTGCAGTGAACCGCCGGTCTCCGCGGCCGCCGCGAGGCATTTGGCTGCGCCGGCGAAAACCTTGTCCCGATCCGCCGTCAGGCCATTCATGACGTCGCGCACGTCGCGCAGCAACAGGTCCGGCCGCCCCGGAGCCACCAGTCGCGGATTCTCCCAGAGAGCAAAGTCATGCTCGTTCCCATCGCCCGCATCGGAGACCGCGAGGTAAAGCATAACTTCGTTGCCAGCGGCCGGTGCCGGCAGCTTGAGCCGAATTTCGCGCGACTCGGCGAGCGGTGTCACCGGCGCCTGCCACGCCTTTGGGCCGTCACGCTTGCCGATGTGGCCCACCGTCGTAAAGCGCCACAATGCCTGTTGCCATGCCTGGATGGCCTTGGCGAGCGAAGCGGCCTCTCCGGATCCGCCATCGCGCCATTGTTTGCGAATGGGATCAAACAGGAGGGATGCGTTGGTGGAGGTCAACGCATTCCAAAGTGCGGCGAGATACCGGGGGCTGAGACCGCGGTCGGCGGCGAGTTCAAAAAGTGGCCTCGCCCCCGGCTCTTTTGCTCGAACGGGGGCGAGGGAGCTGATGTTTGCGCGCAAGGCGAGCGTTGCCTCCAGATATTTTTCCAAGGGCAACACCCCGCCGTCCCTGGTGTCAAACCGGATGCCCTGCAAGTTGACCGACGTGCCGCCGCCGCTTTCGGTGAATCGGGCGTAGAAAGCGCGAAGCGCCGACAGCGTTTCCTCGGTCCAGTCGCGCTCTGTTCTGCCCGGAGAAAAGCGGATCCCGGCCGGCAGCAGCACGGCGTGAGCGGCGATGTCCTTGGCGGCGTCGAAATACTTGGTGAGGAGCGCCGGCGACATCACGAGCGCGTTGCCGGTGTTCATGAATCCTTCGCCGGCCGCGCTGTCGGCGGGGAACTCCCTTGCCGGATCCAGCGACGCCACTCCGGTCAGGTCGCGCACGGTCCAGGCATATTCCGCATTGTTCAACCGCCGAAGCATCACGGGTCCCGGATCACCCGCGCGCGCCAGGGCGGCTTCGTCCAACAGAGCGTTGATCCCGTCCAGCAGGCGGCGACGTTCGTCCGGGGTGGGTTGCGGCTTTTCGGCAGGCGGCATCTCGCCCAGGGTCAGTTGTTCCACAACCTGCTCCCACGGCTTCGGATGCCGGAGGACCTCCGCCTGCGATGTGTAACGTTCCAGATCGAGGTCTCCCTTCTGCTTCTCGGTCGAGTGGCATCCAAAACAATACTGCTGGATCAGCGGTTGGATATGCTCGTCAAAGCGCCGCTGCGCGGCAGAAGGTTCGTTCTGTCCGTAAAGCCGCATGCCGGCGGCGAGGGTCACGACCGTCCAAAGCACGATGGCGAGAAGATCGCCGGAGAGAATGCCAATGACTCGCGAAACGGGCATGAGCCAAAATAGCGGCAGCCGGTCGGGCAACAAGGAGGAAGTTGCCTCTCAGGGGCCGGAGCGCGCTGTCCTCAAGCCGCAGCGCCCGGGAATGCGAAACGCACTGGGGAGGCCACCGCGCGCTGCGGCTGGGGGACAGCCGCGCGCTCCGTTGGCTGCGGCGTTGCCGCGCTCTGAAGCTACGGCTGGGCAGGTGTGACGAGCCGGTAGCTCCGGCTCGGTCTGCCGGCGGGGTCGGTTATCGTCACAGTCCGCGCGTTGGTTCGAGCCGGCTCGATGGCCAGATTCCGCCATTGCGGAGGGCCCAGACTATCCGTGTATTGCACGGTGTAAGCACGGCCGGCCGCGGCCGGAAATGTCAGACGAGTCGGCCCGGCTTGAATTTCGATCAGGAGGTAGCTTTGGCTGTCGAGATAATCGGTTCCCGCAAAATGCTCGTCGCCGTTGTTGATGCCGTCGTTGTCATCGTCGCGAAGGGCATCGCTCGGATCGGAAGGATTGAAACCTGCGTGCTCGTTCTCCCAGGTGTCAGGCAGGCCGTCGCCATCACTGTCGGCCACAACGGTTAAGTTTCCATCAGCGGAAGCGAGCTGGCCGACGGCGTTGGACACGACGATATCGTAAGCGCCCATGAGAGCAGCGCTGACATTGGTGAAGACAAGAACGGAGTTGGTGGCGCTGGCGGTGATGTAACCGTCGGAAATGAACAGGCGCCCCAGACCGCCGGTGGGGGCCAGGACTCCCAGTGTTGTGATAGGAGACGTGGTGCGACGCCAGCGGTGCAGGAAGGGTCCGGACCCGGTCCATTCGGCGCTGAAAGCCGCTATCCCGCCTTCCGGGACAGCCTGATCACCCGGCTGCAAGGTGAGTTCCGCCCGGGTGTTCACTGTCAGCCTGGCGGTTTGGCTCGTCACGGAGGCAAAGTCGTCGGTCACGATCACCGAGTAATCACCGGTATGACTGAGATCGACGGTGTTGATGTGCAGATCGGCATCGGTGACGCTGGGGATATTGGCGGTGGGAGCGAGCGGAGCGCCATTGAAAAGCCACTGATAGCGCAGCGGTGTGCCGCTGGAGGCGGTGACGGAGAAGGTCACGTTCACCGGGCTGCTGAACACGGTAACGTTCAGGCTGGCGGGCTGGGTGGTAATTTCCGGGCTGGCCAGAATGGTCAGGCGCGCGGGATTGCTCGTAATCGGACCGATGGCGTCCGTCAGCACGACGTCATAGAGGCCGGCATCGCCCGCCTGGACATTGGCGATGTTGAGGAATGAGTTTGTTTTGCCGGCAAGGGGCTGCCCGTCCTTGCGCCATTGATAGTGGATAGGCGTGCTGCTGGAGGCCTGGACCACAAAAATGGCGCTCGCGCCCAGGTGCGCTTCGGTGTCCATCGGCTGCTGGCTAATGGTGGCCGGAATCAACACCGTCAG
>CAZCUL010000178.1:0-2727 GCA_964501475.1 uncultured Verrucomicrobiota bacterium
TTTCCGCAAAAGGGTGCTCCTCATTCCGCTCGGGACCGCCCTGGCGGCATGGCTCATCTTTCAATATGTCCTGCTGCCGGTGCGCATCACCGGCGACAGTATGTTCCCCACCTTGCGCGATGGCGGAATGCATTTCCTGCATCGCCTTGCTTATCTGCACCAGGCCCCCCGGCGCGGGGACATCGTGGGCCTGCAATTACCTGAAGGCGATTTGTTCATCAAGCGCATCGTGGGCTTGCCCGGCGAAACGGTTGAATTGCGTCACGGCCGCGTTTACATCGATGGCCAACCCCTGAATGAACCCTACACCCGGACCGGCATTCCCTGGGAATTGGAATCCACCCACCTGGCGGGCCGGCATTACTTCGTCATCGGCGACAATCGCCGCACGAGCGTTTTGGGCGTGGTGCGCGGTGAGTGGGTCGTGGGCAAGCTCCTCTTTTGAGCGGCCCGAATTTGGATTCTATCAGGCGGCGCAGTTGCGTTTTCAATCGGCCTGGATGAGGTTGGCGTCAAACAAAAGGTTTCAATGGGCGGCACGAAAAAGATCCTTGTCTTCGGTGACATCCACACGTTCCACGGCGCGGTCGAGAAAATCGTCGCGCGTGAAAAGCCGGACCTGACTGTTTTTCTGGGCGATTACTTCGATCAATTTCGCGATACCCCCGAACAGAATGTGGCCACGGCCCGGTGGCTGAAGAAGAGCCTGGGCGAGAAGGGGCGCATCCACCTTTTTGGAAACCACGACGTCCACTACGCCTACCCCGGTTTGCACACCGCCTGTTCGGGATTCACCCCCGGGAAACTCGAGGCCATCGGCTCGGTTTTGCAGGAGAGCGACTGGCAACGGCTCGCCTTCCATTATTTTTCGGGCGGCTTTTTGTTCACGCATGCCGGCCTGCACCCTTATTTTCTCGATGGACTGCCCGTCAAAGCTCTTCCGAAGTTTTTGGCGCAAGTCGAACGCGAGGCCAGGAAAGCGTTGCAGGCGCGCAAGCGTCATTGGAGTTTTACGGCCGGGGTGAGCCGTTTTGGAACCCAACGCCATGGCGGATTGACCTGGTGCGATTTCGACGAGTTCGAACCGATCCCGGATTTAAACCAAATCTTCGGCCATACTCCCTCCTGGGAGCCGCGAACGCGCCAGACAGCCGACAGCTACAATCTCTGCCTGGACACCACCATGCCCCATTGGCCGAGCATCCGGCACTACGCTCTGGTGCGAAATGGCAAGGTCGAAACCCAAGCCGTCAATTCGAGAACGAAGAGCTCCCCTGTGAAAGGCGCCGCACGGGAACGCTGAAAGAACGGCCAGCGCCCTCCTCCGACCGGCCAGGCCTGGGCCATCGCAATTCCGGGCGGTCAATTCCGCCCCCGGGCGAGCATGATCCAGTAAAGCAACTGCAGCATGGAAGTAACCATGGCGGCCACATAAGTCAGCGCCGCCGCGTTGAGCACTTTGCTAATGCCGCCCTGTTCGCCGCTCGAGATCAATCCCAGACGCAGCAATTGTTCCTTCGCCCGGCTGCTCGCGTTGAATTCCACCGGCAAGGTGACGAGTTGAAAGAAGGTAATGATGGCAAAGATTCCGATGACCACGCCCAGCATGTTGGAAAACCAGGGACCCCCCAGGAAGTATCCCAGGAGCAGAATCGGGAGATACGCCATCGATGCGAACTGAGTCGCCGGCACCAGGAACATGCGCAGCTTCAAGGGCGCATAACCAACCTGGTGTTGCAGGGCATGCCCGGCCTCATGAGCCGCCACTCCCACCGCCGCCAGCGAACGTCCCTGGAAATTTTCGGACGAAAGGAAAAGCGCCTTCCGAATCGGATCATAGTGATCGGTCAAATGCCCGCGCACTTCCCGCACCGGCAGGGCGCCCAGCCCGGCGCGGTCCAGGATTTCGCGCGCGGCTTGCGCACCCGTCAGGCCTGATGCGACCGCCACGCGAACGTATTTCTTGTAGGTGGAAGAGAGTTTGATCTGGGCATAGATGCCAAGAAGCATCCCCGGAATGGCAAACATCAACCAAAGCGGATCGAATATCATAGCGTACTTTCCTTCATCCGATTTTTCATTCCGCACTTCAAACCGCGGAACACTTGGAGCCTAATCCAGGAAGCTTTTCCGGGCAAGCTCATCTCGCAGCAGCGTGCCGAAAGATTGCGGATTCTCTACAGAAGGCAGCAAAGGTAGCGAAGAAATCCCTGATCGGTCGGGATTCCCATTCTCCGGCTTCCTTCGTTGCCTTCGCTTCCTTCTGTAGAAGAACAATTCCGGGCAGTTCCGCGAACTTGGATTGGACTGGCGTCACGAGCGATCAGAATGACACCGACAAGGGCCGCCGCGCGTGTAAGACGTAACGCAGGCTGTCTCGCAGGTTGCAGGAAGTACGGAGTCCCGGCTTCAGCCGGTGGAGCTGTCACCTTCTCGAGCGCGTAGCCAGTTTTCATAAGCATCCGGTACAGTTATCTGCAAGCGGCCTGCTGCGCCGGGCAGCGCGGGAACTGAGTTTTGCTCAACTTGTCCGACACAAGCCTGTCTGCACTAATACTAATGCCTGCCCTTCCGGCGGCCCCGCTTGAGTCGAGCCTTCTTTCGGACCGGCTCGATAGTCCTGGGACGCGGTTTCGGCACGAGAATAATCGGGCAACCTTCGAACCCGAACGCGCGCCGCAGCTCCCCCGCGAGATACTTCTTGTACTGCGGAGAGAAGAGTTCATC
>CAZCUL010000179.1:0-4818 GCA_964501475.1 uncultured Verrucomicrobiota bacterium
CACCAGTAGCGGGCGCAGGCGCACGTCCCAATTGGAAATGATTCCAATTCGGATGCCCATCCCGCGCAGGCGGGCGAATGTCGGCCCCACGTCGTCGAAGACCTTCCAGGCCGGGGCTTCGGCAAAAACAGCGTAAACCTCCTCGAACAAGCGGCGCGCATCCGGCTCTTCCGTCACTTCTGCAAACGTTTCCCGGACGAGACGTTCCCAGGACTCCTGCGAGTAGTCGAAGTTCGACTTGTTCTTCCAGGCGGTCGCGAATCTTTGATTGAGCAACTCCGGTTTCAGAGGAGGCATGACATGGCGGCGGGCCACCTCGGCATAGACATGCCCGACCGAAGGCCACGGGGCCATGAGCGTTCCGCCTGCATCGAAGGTCACGGCCCGGATCCCTGCGAGATGGCCTCTCATCATCAAAACTCGACCGGCGCGCTTTCAGCCGGACGCTTGTGGTCCGGGCAACCCGCCATTCCCCTTGAGCCATTCTACCTCGGACGGAGTGCAGACGAGCGTTATTTCCTGCCCCGCTTCGTAAGACGACTCCCCCAGACGCGCGGTCAACACCCTCCAGTCCTCAGGCACTTCCTCATTTTCGGTGCGGATGACTCGCAGAACGGTCCATTCCGCGCCGACGCTCAATACTCGAAGCTGCTCGGTCAGCGTAGGCTCGGCTCGCTCCGGAAACAGGCTTTGGGAGGTCAACCGCTGCTCGTAGCCTTCGGCGCAGGAACGGCAAAGATCGAACCGGACCTCCTCCGTGCTTTCGGCCTCGCCGGACGACTCTCGTGATACCTGTGTTCCTTCAATGAGTACTGTAGCGTCCTGCTGCCGACATAGCTGGCAGAGCATAGGGCGACGAGTGTGTTGAAGTCGCCGTCAGGAATCAAGCTTCGAGGTCACCGAAAAAAACTGAGCAACACTGAGCAACGAAGCGGCGACCTCTGGACACGGCCCCAAAGCGCATCCGTCCTCCTCCGCCGCACGCCGGACGTTTTTGCATCCTCTGTCCCTCCCGTGCCCTCACCCGGTCGCAATTACCGGCGGCGCTCCGCTTGGTGGCAATGATGGAGGTGTTTGCCGGATTGGCTTCAAATCGGGTCCGGCTCGGGCTCGAAAATCCCGACGAAGTCTCCGCCGCGCCCAAAGGATAAAGGCCAGATTCTTTGCCAGGAAGAGCAACAAGGCCACTCCGGCGACGAATGCCTGATACCACATGATCCATGGCGTCGTCGCAGCCGACCCGCCCGCTCGCCTCATCAGCGGGAACAATAGCAGTGGCACCAGCAACATGGATACGAAGGAGATGACGAGCCACGGGATGATCTGTACGAACGTAATCGTCTTCAAGGCAGCCAGATGATTGCTTTTCGAGGTCAATCCCATCCACATGCCAAACCAGATCAACGCCAGGAAATTCGCCGCGACCGTCAGCGTGCCTGCCGTGGATACAGCCACCGCTATCCTTGGGCTCGGGCCGGGGCCGCCGCTGCCGGCAGCGGCGACTGTTCTCGCGGTGGCCACGGCGGCCATAAACTCACCGATCAATTGCGCCGCCAGGCAAAGCGCCAGCGCCGGACCGAACATACGCAGCAACGCCCGCCACTGGCCTTGCACGATTTCAGGCGGCGTCACGGGTGTGGCCAACAAAAGCTCCATCAGTCCGTTTCGCCTTGCCTCCACAAAAAAGCGACCGGCCTGCGATGCAATTGCCAGGTACAATCCCAGGATCACCACGCTCCCCAGGTAGTTCCATATGATCCACCACATCGACATCTCTCCCACCGCCAGGAACGCAGCGAGCCCGCCCGCCATCAGGAATGCCGCCACCCACACCGCTACTGCCTGCCACCGCTCGCGGCAGGCCAGCCATAAAACAGGGTTCACCGGCAACAATTTCTGACGCAGCAGCAGACGGCGTTTCGCTCCCCCGAACTTCCATCGGCGCCTCCGGCCATCAATCGTCTTCCGAGGCCTTGCGGCCTTTTCCTGCCAGGTCCGCGGCAGCAGCACACAGGTCAGGCCCAGAAGCGTCCATGCCACGATCTGATTGACGAGCAACGCGCTCCAAAAAGGGCTTTTGCCCCACGCTCCTGCCGTCACGAACAGATAGATCGGACTCGACAGGCTCAAGACGGGTTGAAAAGGGCGCCCCGTCGCCAAAGCAGTCAAGCTATCGATGGCGGGACCGCCCGCGGCCAGGAATAGTAAAAGCGCGACCGTCGCTGCCAGCGCCTTCTGCGAGTTTCGGCTCAATCCCGACACAAACAATCCGGCTGCAAGAGACACGAGCAGCGGGCTGATCAGCGCCAGACAGGTCCTCCAAAACTGCTTTCCTGCGACTCCGCCCATGAGAAGCGTCACGGCGAGGACAGGCAGAAGCGCCAAAAGCGCATAGAAACTTCTCAACGACGTCGCCAGCAGTTTGCCCAGCACCACGTCGTATCCCCGCAGGTCAGTCAGGAAGAGGAAGCCGATCGTGCCCTCGCGCTTTTCCTCGCTCAGACAGTCCGACGTGAGAAAAAGCCCGGCCGACAACGCCACAGCCAGCGAAAGCCAGGTCAGGACGGCGAACAATCCTTTGCCATGAGAAGCTGTGCCTGCTGCAAAACCTGATACTTCGGACGAGATCAGGAATCCGATTCCGATAACCAAGGCCACCAACGCAGCCGCCACCCGGACCCAGAACGTGCTGCGTTTCCGTCCGGCCAGGCGCAGTTCACGCTCGACGATAGGGAGGAAAACCACGCGCCTACTTAACGTTTCCAACGCCGCCCCGGCAACCGTTTTGTAACGCCGGCTTTCCAGGCGGCCGCCATTTGAAGGAATCCTTTCGCCGTCCCTTCGGAAACTTTGCCGCCTGGTTTGTGGCGGGAAAACGGCAACGGGAGAAATGTCGCGTCCGCGACATTTCTCTGGTAAGGCCGGCTGGAAAGCCGGCTCTGGAGTTTGGACATTTGTTGACCGCCGGGCCAGGCCCCGTTTTGATCTCCCTTGGTCGTAAACTTAATCGTAAACTTTATCGAAGCCGTGCTCCGCTGCCTTCACATCCGTGCGAGCATAGCGCCAATTCTCCTTAACAGTTCTTTGCCAGAAGTTACATCGGTCTGCCCCAGAAGCTTTCTTACCACACACAGATCCACATAGGCTGCCGCTTTTACGGCCGAACTCTGCGCTATTTCCAGAAACCGATGATGATCCAAATTGGCATATCGTCCATTTCCTTCAGCGATATTCAGAACGATGCTGGTCGCTGCCTTATCGACCGGTCGGAAGGCCGGAGTTAGCTCCTGAGCAGGCGCCAAAGAAACAAACCAACCCATGAAACTTAAACCGGCCTGATACACATCCAAGCGCTCATGATAAAACAGCGGCTCAGTGGATTCCTCGGCTGGATAGGCACTGGGCTCTTCCTGCAGATACAATACGGGTTGACTCCAAGCCTTCCTGAGCCCAATGAGCATTTTGGTGATTTCGCAAAGGCGGCGCTTCTCGCACTGACATTGCGGATCGGCTGAAAGGCCTTTGAGGCGGGCGACATCCAAACAGGCGGCGCATTCCAAACTGGAACCCAATGCATAATCCAAGCTCGTCAGTTTCATCGGCCCGGAAGCCAGACGGGCTCCTTCGGCCAGATTCAAAACGATGCTTTCTGCGGCTCTGGAGAAATGATCGACTACAGAATGTCTCTTGTCCCAAGACGACGACAGGATTGCCGCCTGCGCTGCAAAATCAAGCGCCCGGCCGTAGACTTGTAGTTTTTCATGAGGAAACATCGAAACCATCGCAGAGCACACGCCTTTTCGACAAAGTTTACGATTAAGTTTACGACCAAGACAGTTCTAATTTGGCACTGGGGATCTGGCAAATGTCCAAACTCCAGGGCCGGCTGGAAAGCCGGCGTTACGGCTCTTTGCGGCCTCTGCTTGCTCTTGGCAATCGAGCTTTGGCAAACTGCGCGCCTCACACATGGGCGAGAGACTGCGAGTTTGGACGGAAGACATTGAAACTTTTGTTTTGGAAGTCATCACCGAACAGCGCCGCGACAAGAAAGCGGCCCTGGTCCGGTTCTTCCTCTACTGGCTTTCGAAGGTTTTTCAGCTCGCCATCAAACTCCGCCGTTTTCTCTACGACGTCCGGCTCTTTCGCGATTACACCATCGGCGTGCAGGTCATCGCCATCGGCAACCTGACTGTGGGCGGTACGGGCAAGACTCCTGTGGTGGAAAAGTTCGCGCGCGAATTGCAAAATCAGGGCCGGACGGTGGCAATCCTTTCGCGAGGCTATCGATCCAAACCGCCGCCTTTGACACGGCGCATTCTGGACAAGGTGCTCCTGCGCGAAGACCGCACCCCGCCGCGGGTCGTTTCGGACGGGAAATCGCTGTTGCTCGACTCCGAAACCGCCGGGGACGAGCCCTACATGCTGGCCTCGAATCTGAAAGATGTGGTGGTGCTGGTGGACAAGGACCGGGTGAAAAGCGGGCGCTACGCCATTGAGAAATTCGGATGCGACACACTGCTGCTCGACGACGGGTTTCAATACTGGAGACTGGCCGGGCGGCGCCGCGACATTGTGCTCATCGATTGTCAGCAGCCTTTCGGCAACGAGCGTCTGCTGCCTCGAGGCACATTGCGTGAGCCTCCTTCCCATCTGGCGCGGGCCAGCACCATTTTCATTACCAAAAGCGACGGCGACACCGGCAGATTACGCGGGCGCATTACGAGGCATAATCCCAATGCGAGCGTCATCGAGTGCATCCATCATCCGCTTTATTTCGAGGATGTCTTCACGGGCGAACGACAGGATCTGGAAATCGTG
>CAZCUL010000180.1:0-9113 GCA_964501475.1 uncultured Verrucomicrobiota bacterium
CCGCGCGCGTCGCCGTCGAGTTTTGTGAGGATGGATCCGGTGATATTGAGTCGCTGATCGAAGTGGGTGGCGACATTGACCGCTTCCTGACCGGTGGCTGCATCGAGTACCAGCAAGATCTCATCCGGCTTGATCAGGTCGCGCAAGGCGACCAATTCCTGAACGAGCGGCTCGTCGATCTGCAAACGTCCCGCCGTGTCGAAAATGAGCGTATTGCGCTGCTGCGTTTCCGCCATCTCCAGCGCGCGGCGCGCGATTTTCAGGACGTCGCTTTCGCCCTTTTGCACGAAAACCGGGACTGAAATCTGTTCTCCCAGCGTGGCCAACTGATCCATGGCTGCGGGACGGTAAACATCGGCGGCCACCAGCAGGGGAGCGCGCCCCTGTTTCTGCAGCAACCGCGCCAGCTTGCCGCTCGTGGTGGTTTTGCCGGAGCCATGCAAACCCACCAGCAGAATGCTGCTGGGGCTTTTGCCGAGGCGCAGACCTTCATTGGCCGAGCCCAGCAGTTCGATCAGTTCATCGTGAATGATTTTGATGATTTGCTGGCCGGGCTGAATGCTTTGCACGACCTCCTGCCCCAGCGATTTGGCTCTGACGCGCTCGATGAAATCGCGAACTACCTTGAAATTGACATCCGCGTCCAGGAGCGCCAGCCGGACTTCCCGAAGAGCATCGCCGATGTTAGACTCTGAAATCTTGCCCAGCCCGCGCAGGTTTCGAAAAGCGTTCTGGAGCTTGCCGCTGAGAGTATCGAACATGGCTTGAGCGTAAGGGAATGGCCGTGGGTTGACAAGCGCGGCAGCCTTTGGCTAAATCGCCAACCCGCTTTCCGGGGCGACCGCGTGGTAGGATACCCAAGTGGCCAACGGGGGCAGACTGTAAATCTGCTGGCTTATGCCTACGCTGGTTCGAATCCAGCTCCTACCACCATTCGCTCTTCTCTGTTTAAGATCGAATCGGGCTCGCTCGCTCAATCCGAGACCTCGATTTTCCGCGGCTTCACCCGTTCGCTCTTCGGCAGGCGCAGAGTCAGAATTCCCTGATCGATTTTCGCCGAGATACTTTCCGTATCGATGCCGGCATCGAGCTCGAAGGTGCGTCGAAAATCGGCTGGTCGGGATTCGCGGTAGAGCAGATGGGCTTTGGTCCCTTCCTCGGAGCGGCGTCCAATAAAGGTCAGAAGGTTGCCTTCCAGGAGCACCTCCAATCCCTCCTTTGTTACCCCCGGCATCTCGGCCTCGATGATGAACTCGTCCTTGGTTTCGTAGATATTGACTTCGGGAGAAAGGTAGTTTCTGTCCTCGGACCGCGAAGATGCAGGCTTCGGGCCTGATTGACTTTTTGATGCGTTCATAACCGTTTTCTTTCTCGATTCGCGTTGCGGAAATCTATCCCTGAATTTTTACCTGGATTTGCCTGGGTCGCGCTTCGTCCGCCTTGGGAAGAGTGATCGAAAGAATGCCGTCCCGGTAATTGGCTTTGATCTTGTCCGCCTGCACTGGCATCGGCAGGGCAACAGTGCGATGGAAGCGTCCAAAAACCCGCTCCGATCGGTAGGTCGTCGCGGCCGGGTCCCCGGGCTGGAACCGACGTTCCCCCGATAACGATAGCAGGTCCTGGTGAAGCGAAATCTGAATGTCCTCCTTCTTCATACCGGGCAGTTCGGCTCTTAGATGGAGATTCTGGTGGTCTTCGTAGATATCCACTGCCGGACACCATCCGCTTAGCAAAGGCTGGCCGTCCGTTCCGCGCAAGGCCGCCAAGGGGACATCAATCAGCCGCTGGATCTCATCGCGCAACGCATCGAGTTGCTGCAAGGGAGCCCACTTGCCCCCTTCCGACGGATTTCGTCGAGGATTTGTCATAAGATTTCCTTTCCTTTGGTTCTAATGCTTCGCTTCAGAAGGCGTGTCCGGCGCAGCACAATACGTTGTGCACTTTGTGCCTCACCAATTCCTTTACCCGTGCCCGGGCAGGTCCAAGATATTTTCGCGGATCGAATTCTTTGGGGTTTTCCGCAAAACATTTCCGAATGGCTGCCGTCATCGCCAGACGCAGATCAGTATCGATATTCACTTTGGCGCATCCGATTCGGCGCGCAACTTCAATATCCGCCTCCGGCACACCTGCGGTGTCTTCTCCCATCTTGCCGCCGTACTTGTTGATATCGTGGATCAGGTCTTTGGGCACACTTGAGGCTCCGTGGAGAACAAGAGGGTAATCTCCCATGCCCGCGTCGAGGAATGCTTTTTTGATGGCTTTTAAGCGGTCCAGGTCGAGCCGCTGCTTGCCCTTGAATTTGTAAGCGCCATGGGAGTTCCCAATTGCCACAGCCAGGGAATCAACTCCGGTCCCCTTGACAAAAGCGACCGCCTCATCCGGATGCGTATAAACACCGCCCGTGGAATAACCGCCGCCTTCTTCACCGTCATCATGTTGGGCGCCTACCAACTGTCCGAGCTCGCCCTCGACCACGCAGTTATGCTTATGCGCGTATTCGACCACTTTGCGGCAGATCTCGGCATTCTTTTCGAAAGGTTCGTGGCTGCCATCAATCATCACGCTGGTGAAGCCCTCATCAATGCATTCCTTGCAAAGCTCGAAGCTGTCCCCGTGGTCCAAATGGATCGCAATCGGAATCGTGGTAAGGCTGACCGCCGCTTCAATCAGTTTCTTGAGGTAAACCGGATTGGCGTACTGGCGCGCGCCGCGGGAGATTTGCAACATCACGGGGGCCTTTTCCTCCTCGCAAGCCTCCACAATCGCCTGGAGCAGTTCCATGTTGTTGACGTTGAAAGCGCCCAGGGCGTATTTGCCTTTCAACGCGCGTGAAAACAGGTCTCGAGTATGTGTCAGTGGCATAAACTTTCAGGGGCCGCCGCCCGGTTCATCCGGCCGTAGCAACGGATACTAGAACCGCCCGCACAAAAGAAAACAAAATTTCCCGTGAACCGCCTGGGGAAATGACGCGTTCCCGCTTGCTTAATGAGCCTCGTCGCCCGCCAGTTTTCGATAGAGAGTCGCCAGGCTGACCCCGAGCAAATCCGCCGCCTTTTCTTTGTCGCCGCCGGTGTAGGCCAGAACGCGCTGCAGGTAGTTTACCTCTTGTTCGCGCAGGAAATCTTTGAGGGTTTCGAAGCCGCGCGCCTCGCCTGAAGAACTGCCGCTCACGCTCTTCGTCGCAGGACTGGCGGGCAATGGATAGATGGCATCCGCTGATACGGACTGAGGCCGGGGAGTTGCCGCAGCCGTCGCTGCGGGGGCGGGGGCGGGTTCGGGCGCGATGCCATCTCCGACGCGCTCCCGTATGGCGGCGGGCAAATCATCGAGCTGAATGACGTTTTCCTCGCACAATGCGCAAGCGCGTTCGATGACATTCTCCATTTCCCGAACGTTTCCGGGCCACTCGTAGTTACAGAGAGCAGCCATGGCCTGGCGCGTTACCTGATAAGACCGGCCGTTGCGCGGATGGACCCGCTTCTTCAAAAAATGGGCCGCCAGCAGGGGGATATCCTCCTGGCGTTCGCGCAAGCTCGGCAAACTGATGGGAATGACATTCAGACGGTAGTAGAGATCTTCGCGAAAGGTTCCGGCTTTGATTCTCCTTTCCAACTCTTCGTTGGTGGCGGCAAGCACACGCACGTTGACGTAGAACGGCGCGTTGTCCCCAACGCGCCGGACTTCATGATCCTGCAAGACGCGGAGAAGCCGGCTTTGCAAGAGAGGGGGCATCGATCCGATTTCGTCCAGAAAAATGGTCCCGCCGTCCGCTTCCTGAAACAGGCCCTTCTTATCGTTGATGGCACCGGTGAATGAGCCTTTCCGATGCCCGAACAATTCTGATTCCAGAAGGTTTTCCGGAAGCGCGCTGCAGTTCACCGGCACGAATGGCGCAAACTGGCGGCGGCTGTTGAAGTGCAATGCGCGCGCCACCAACTCCTTGCCGGTGCCGCTCTCGCCCAGAATGAGAATAGTGCTGTCGGTATCTGCAACCCGCTCGATCAGCTTGAAGACCTCCTGCATCTTTGCAGAGGCGCCAATGATCTGGTTGAACTGGTATTTCTCGCGAAGCTGTTTGCGCAGGTAAATATTTTCGGAAACGGCCTGGTTGTAGGAAAGAGCCCGCTGAATGCAGAGCCTGAAATCCTCCATCTTGAACGGCTTGCAAAGATAGTCGTAAGCCCCTTTTTTCATTGCCTCGACGGCGGTTTCCACCGAGCCGAAAGCGGTAATGACGATGACCTCGGCGGGCGGGTGCAGGGTGCGCGCCTTTTGCAGGATATCCAAGCCCTGGGTTCGGGACTTCTCGAGGTTGAGATCGACGATGACCAGTTCCGGGAAATGCATCTCCAGAGCCTCGAGTGCTGCGTTTCCATTGTTGAAAGGAAACACCTCGTGCCCCTCGCCACGGAGCATCTCGGTAACCATCTGCACCATGGTGATTTCGTCGTCCACCACCAGGACTTTGGCCATGCCCGGCATTTAAGGCCAAAGCGCCATCACGAGCAAGCGGAACCGGCTGAACTCAAATGGGGATGCAGCCCATCATAGGCTGCGTTGGCGAAAAACATAGGAACGGCGTCCGAAGACGCCGCTCGAGGAAGGTCTGGTTTGCCGCCTTTACTTTGGCGGATTGATGATTTCGCTCATCTTGAAAATCGGCAGGAACATACAGATTGCGATACCGCCGACTGTGATTCCGAGAAAGACGATCAAGAGCGGCTCGATCAGTGAGGTAAGGCCGGACAGGGTGGTCTCAATTTCCTCGTCCAGAAAGTCGGAGATGCGCTCCAGCATCGTTTCCAATTTGCCGGTCTGTTCGCCCGCCGTGACCATGCGGATGATCATGGAGGGAAAAATGGGATGTTTGGCAAGGGCGTTCGAGATGCCTTCCCCTCGCTCGATGTCGTTCGCCGATACGCGAATCGCCTTTTCCATGACAACGTTGCCGACGGTATTGGAGACGATTTGCAGCACTTCGAGAATTGGAACACCGCTGCGGATGAGCGACGCCAGGGTGCGGGTGAAGCGAGCGAGGCAAATCTTGTGGGCGATCACGCCGAAGATCGGCATTTTCAGACGGGTGCGATCCCAGAACTCGCGTCCGGACTTGGTCTTGATGTAGGCCAGCCAGCCGTAAACCAGACCGATCATCGCAGGCAAGATGTAGAGAATGTAGGCCTGGACAAACTCCGAGACTTGGATGAGGAACTGCGTGGGGGCGGGCAGTTGCTGGCCAAAGCCTTTGTAAACATCGCCGAAGACCGGAACGACTTTTACCAGAAGAAAAATAGTAATTCCGATTGCGATCACCGTGACCGCAGTCGGATACATCATCGCGGCCTTTACCTTCTTGCGAAGACGGGCAGTATTTTCCAGATAGGTCGCGAGGCGGGCAAGAATTTCTGCCAGGAGACCGCCGCGTTCTCCCGCTCCCACCATGCAGACGTAGAGGCGATTGAAGACCTTGGGATGCTTGTGAAGCGCCTCGGAAAAACTGTCGCCGCCCTCGACTCTGGCACAGACATCGCGAATGACGTCGCGCATGACTTTGTTGGTCGTTTGCTCGGCCAAACCCTGAAGGGACTGCACCATCGCGAGGCCGGCATCGATCATTGTAGCCAATTGCCGCGTAAAGACCACCAAGTCGGCCAAGGCCACCCGTCCGCCAGCCGTCTTGCCCTTTTTGCCGACCTTCTCCTGGATTGAAACGACAAGCAGATTCCGATTCAACAAGGAGGCGATAGCCGCTTGCTCGGACTGAGCGTCCAACGTGCTGCGAATCTCGCGTCCAGTCGTCGTCTCGCGCGCTATATACGTAAAAGAGGGCATACTTTAACTGTTCACACTTCCAGTCGGGCTGTTCGGGAGCAGGTGGCAGGCCATGGGGCAGTCCTTCCAGAGCTAAGCCTCAGGCCGTTATCAGCCGCTGGCCACCCAAGCTTTGTTGGCTTTCGGCATGGGGTTAATCTCTTTAAAGATCGATTTTCCCCGACCCTCTACTTGTCCGCCTTGCCTCATGACCTGATTCCCTCAAACGATGCGGCTAAGCTAATGCAGCGCGTATTCGACTCGGGACGCCTGATCGCTTACACACCCGAGCGAAGTTCATCGCTTTCATCCGAGATGGAACGTCCGTTCCTTGCGGGGCCGCCGGGATAACAGCCATTTGCAAAGCGTGGGCGAGATGGGTGGTTTCCGCTTTCGCTCCAGCAACCAACCTGTTACAAGCGCGCCCATGTCTTCTGAGCTGACGGTTGGCTTTATCGGTGCCGGCAAGATGGCGACAGCGCTCGCAAAGGCTTTCGTTCAGGCAGGTCTCGTTAAAGCCGAGAATCTGCGGGCGAGCGATCCCGTGGCGGAGGCGCGAGCCCACTTCAGCAAAGTGACGGGCGGCAAGGCAGCCGAGTCCAATGCCGATTTGCCAGGCTCGGCAGAAGTACTGATCCTCGCCGTCAAACCCGCTCAAACAGCCGAGGTTTTGGGCGGAATTCGGTCTTCCTGGTCAGAGAAGCACTTGCTCCTCTCGATTGCGGCCGGAGTGACCTTGAGCAGGCTGGAAGGCCAACTGACGAGCGGCGCCAGAGTGATCCGGGTCATGCCAAATACCCCGGCCTTGGTGGGAGCCTCGGCGACAGCATTTGCGGTGGGCCAGGCCGCGCGGGCGGAGGATGGGGCGCTGGCGCAGAAACTCTTTTCGGCCGTTGGGATGACGTATCAGCTTCCGGAATCTTTGATGGATGCGGTCACGGGGTTGAGCGGCAGCGGGCCAGCCTATGTTTTTTTGATGATTGAGGCCTTAAGCGACGGGGGCGTGGCGGCTGGCCTGCCTCGAGACATTGCTACACGGCTTGCCGCCCAAACGGTCCTGGGCAGTGCCCGCATGGTGCTCGAAAGCGGAATTCACACTGGTGCGCTCAAGGATATGGTGGCCAGCCCCGGAGGAACAACCATTGAAGGCATCCACCAACTGGAACGAGCCGGCGTGAGGGGCGCGTTCATCGAGGCTGTGCGCGCGGCCACGGAAAAATCCAGAGAACTGGGCCGGGCTTGACGCGTTTCGACTCTACAGGTTTCACATGAGCTTCCCTCCTCCCACAAAGAAACAGGCGCGGGTTTTATGGATATCGATGACGGCGCTTTCCGTCGGAGTCTTGCTCGGGCTTTTGGGGCTGTTGATGTGGGGGCTGAGCTTTGTCTTGCAGCTTTTAGCTCCGGTTTTGTGGCCCTTGGCCATTGCCGGCGTCCTGGCTTATTTGCTCGACCCCGTCGTCGGCTATTTCGAGCGGAAAAGGATCAAGCGCGTCTGGGCTATTCTGCTGGTCTTCTTTCTCTGCACCCTGGGTTTCCTCGCGCTCGCGGCCAGTATCGTCCCCCGCCTGGTCGTGGAAACACGCGAATTGATCGACGATTTTCCCCGTTACTCGCGCGATATCCAAAGTAAGATCAACACTTGGATCGCTGACTCTCCCTGGGGCGCGTCTGGGCGTCAGTCCGAAGCAGTTGAGCCTGAGGCTTCGGCCAGCACCAATACGGTTGACACGAACATCGTGGCGACTCTCTCCGTAACGAACGACGTGGACCAGACCGCCCCGGTGCACCGGCCGAAGGTATGGGAAACGGAATTTGGGGAGACAGTGCTGGGCTGGGCGCAGAAGTTCGGACCAAAGATCGGTTCCTGGCTTTGGTCCCAGGCCGGACGGGTTGCATCCTGGGGCGGGATATTGATCGGTCTGGCGCTTGTGCCTGTTTTCGCATTCTACTTTCTTCTCGAAAAAGCCAGTATCAAGGAGGGCTGGACCGATTATCTGCCGGTCCAGGAGTCGAAATTCAAGGACGAGGTCGTATTCGTTTTAAACGCGATCAACAACTACCTGATCGTCTTCTTTCGAGGCCAGGTGCTGGTGGCCATCTGCATTGGAGTGCTCCTGACCATTGGCTTTCTTGCAATTGGTCTCAATTACGCCGTCCTTCTGGGAGTTTTGGCGGGGGTCCTCAGCATCATTCCTTACCTGGGCGCCATTCTGACAATTATCCCGGCTGTCGTTCTGGCCATTGTGCAATTTCACGACTGGCTGCACCCAATTCTGGTGGTGGCGGTGTTTGCGCTGGTGCAAACCCTCGAGGGATTGGTCATCTCTCCCAAAATCATGGGCGACCGCGTCGGACTGCATCCACTTACGATCATCGTCGCCGTCCTGGTAGGGACGTTGTTGATGGGCGGCATCCTGGGCGGCGTGCTGGCGATACCCCTTACGGCCGCGCTGCGCGTCATCATGTTCCGCTACATCTGGAAGAAGCGAACGGGCCCGGCTGCTCCGCCATCATAAATGGACCGCCTGTTGACGATTGCGACGATTTGCGACGATTGCTTTAACAAGTCCATTGACTTACTGCGGGCGCTTCTTTATTTAGCTGGCAGGACTTTTCCGGAAGCATTATTGCGAGGACGAAATCTATGCCACCCAAAGCCACAGAAAGAACTTCCGCCGTCGAAACCAAAAGCGGCGACCCTAAACAAACCGCCGTTCGCCAGCGAGATTTGGACGCGGCCATTTCCAGCATTACCAAAGCCTACGGCGAAGGCAGTATCATGCGCCTCGGCGATGCCAGGGCGCTGAGCCGCATTGAAGTCATTCCCACCGGGGCTCTGGCTTTGGACCTCGCCCTCGGCATCGGGGGCCTGCCCCGCGGACGGGTGGTCGAGATTTTCGGACCGGAATCGTCGGGCAAAACGACATTGATGCTTCACGCCATCGCCAATGCGCAGAAGCTGGGCGGCCTCGCGGCTTTCATCGATGCAGAACATGCGCTGGACCCTTCTTACGCCAAAAAGCTCGGGGTGAACCTGGACGACTTGTTGGTCTCGCAGCCGGACAGTGGTGAAGAGGCCTTGAGCATTTGTGAAACCCTGGCTCGGTCCAACGCTCTCGACGTGGTCGTGATCGATTCCGTGGCGGCGCTCGTTCCCAAGTCCGAATTGGAAGGCGAAATGGGCATGGCCACCATGGGCATGCAAGCGCGCCTGATGAGCCAGGCCTTGCGCAAACTGACCGCCATCCTCAACAAGGCCAAAACCACCTGCGTCTTCACGAATCAACTTCGCGAAA
>CAZCUL010000181.1:0-15956 GCA_964501475.1 uncultured Verrucomicrobiota bacterium
GGATTCGGTGGCGAACCTGATCATCGCCCAGTTGCTTTTCCTGCAAATGAGCGACGCCAAGAAGGACATTCACGTTTACATCAACTCGCCCGGGGGCAGCGTGACTGCGGGGCTCGCTATTTACGACACGCTGCAATTCATCACCTGCGATGTGAACACTTACTGCATCGGCCAGGCGGCCAGCATGGGCGCAGTGCTGCTCGCGGCCGGCACCAAGGGCAAACGCTACGCCCTGCCCAATGCCCGCATCATGGTCCATCAGCCCTGGGGCGGGGTGCAAGGCCAGGCCAGCGACATCAGCATTCAGGCGAAGGAGATTTTGAGGTTGCGCGAGCGATTAAACGAAATTTTGGCCAGCCATTGTGGCAAGTCGGCCGAGACGGTCAGCCGCGATACGGACCGGGACCGGTTTATGTCCCCGCAAGAAGCCAAAGAGTACGGCCTGGTGGATGAGGTCGTGCAGTCACGCAAGGAAGTGCCGCAATTGCAACCCGTTGAAAAGAAAGATTAAGTCCCATGGCACGTCCGACCAACATCACGCTTTGCAGTTTCTGCGGCAAGTCCCACGCCGAAGTCAAAAAGCTCATTCAAGGGCCGGGCGTGTACATCTGCGATAATTGCGTCCTTCTTTGCAAAAGTGTTCTGGACAAGGAACTGGTTACCGAGAGCAAGAAAGCCCCGCCTCCAGTCAACCACATTCCCAAACCCGCCGAGATCAAACGCCATCTCGATCAACATTGTATCGGGCAGGAACACGCGAAAAAAACTCTCTCCGTTGCGGTCCACAACCATTACAAGCGCATTCTCCACGAACCGGGCGGAAAGGAAGACGGCAGCCACGGCGAGGTGGAAATCGAGAAGAGCAACATCCTGCTCATCGGTAATACCGGCTCGGGCAAGACGCTTCTGGCCCGCACCATGGCCAAAATGCTCGACGTGCCCTTTGCCATCGCCGATGCCACTACTTTGACCGAAGCCGGCTACGTGGGTGAGGATGTCGAGAACATCATTCTCCGCCTTCTGCAAAACGCGGATTACGACGTGAAGCGGGCCCAACGCGGCATCGTTTACATCGATGAGATCGATAAAATCGCCCGCAAGACTGAAAACGTCTCCATCACGCGCGACGTCTCCGGCGAAGGTGTCCAGCAGGCTTTGCTCAAGATTCTCGAAGGCACCGTCTGCAACGTTCCTCCGCAAGGCGGCCGCAAGCATCCGCAGCAGGAGTATATCCGCGTCAACACGAGCGGCATCCTCTTCATCTGTGGCGGCGCTTTCTGCGGGCTGGAAAAAATCATTCAACGCCGTCTCGGCCATCGGGCCATGGGCTTTAACGCCTTGTCGCGGGATCATCACAGCAGCGACGAAGTTCGCACCCAGATTTTGCAATACGTCGAACCCGAAGACCTGTTGTTTTATGGGTTCATCCCTGAATTTATCGGGCGGTTGCCCATGATCACGGTGCTCGAGGCGCTGACCGAGGAACAGTTGGTCTCGATCCTGACCGAACCCAAGAATGCGTTGTCCAAACAATACACCAAGCTCCTGTCGATCGAGGGTGTTGAACTCGAATTTACCCGGGACGCGCTGCAGGAATTGGCCGCCCAGGCGCTGAAGAAAGGCACCGGGGCACGCGCGCTCCGAAGCCTTTTGGAAAAACTGATGCTGGATGTCATGTTCGAAGTGCCCAGCAGCAGCGATATCGTCAGCATCAAAATCACCCGTGCCGCCGTCCTCGGCGATTCCAAGCCGATCATTCGGCGGAAAAGCGATAAGGCGGCTGCCTGAAGTGGTTCAGGCTTCGTCCGGGACGACTCCAGGGAAACAGCTTCTTCCTCCTTCAGTGGCGGCTCCAAGTTTGCCTTTCGCGGCCGGCGTAGCCCTTCTTCACTGATTCACCCGGAAGGATCGGCCATCCCCGAGAGGAAGATTCCGCCTTTCGATCAAATGGCTGTTGCCGATCTCAGCCGTTCCGCTGCGAATCCGCCTGCCTGGCGGGAAGCCGGCCAACTCACTCCAAATGCGCGGCTGAACGCGCAAAAGGCAGGGAACCGGAGCTGTGGAGCGAAAAAAAAAGAGCGGGTACAAATGGGTCCAGCAATTGCGCCGGGGGGCTCACATTGAGGTGCGTGGTTCAACGAGCCCAGGTTCGTACCCGCTGACAGTTTCTTAGCAGCGCTGGTGCCATGCCCCCTTCTGGCAGGGATTAATCATCGAGGCCTCGCCGGTTGTTGTAAGAACTCGCCTTCCCTGCTATTCCCCGGAGTGATGGAGCAGCGGCATGGTTGTGTTGCGGAGGCGGGAGGCGGTATGAGGCAGCAGCATCCTGGAGACAGTCCCTGGGACATCCTGGGATTTCAGGCTTGCGTCGTGGAGGCGGTCGCGTTATCGCTCAGCGCATCGATTCAGAATTCTGGAGATGGGCGACGTGTATCCAAGGCTGAATCGAGGCGGCAGAGCGATGATTTGAGATTCAATTAATGGAACGGAATTCCACTTGTTTTTTCGGGCCGTTGCGCTTCTGGCACTGGCCGATCCTTCTTGCGGGCGTGTTTCTCCCGGCTTATCTGCTGAAAGCGAACCTCCCGACGGTGCCGGAATATAAGATCGGCGATGTTGCCGCGGAGGACATTGTCGCGCCGGTGCCGTTGGTGGTCGTCGATCTGGAACGGACGGAGGCACTGCGACAGAAAGAGGCCCAACGCGTTCCCGCCATCTATCTGTTTTTTCCGGAGGTGCGCGAGGAAGTTGAAGCGAAGCTTCGCCAGACTTTTTACGAGACGCGGGAGGAATTTGTGGAGGGCCTTGCCGCCGCCTACAACGGAAGGAAGATTGCGCGACCGGCGCTCTCCCAACCCAAGTTCCGCCGATTCTGGAACAGCTTTCAGCGGCGGCATAGATCATTTCCGCTCACGACCAATCTGGTCGAGATTTGGGCTCTGGGTGATTCCGACGAATTGATTCTGGCGGAGTACGTGGCGTTGGTCCGGGGCACCATGCGCAATTACATTCGCCAGAGCGCGCTCTCGCCTGCGGCGCGGATTGGCTCGGGGCGGGTCCGGATGATTCCCCATCCTCCAGGCAAACCCGGGCCGGCTCTGGAAGATGTTGAGCGAAGCAGCATCGCGGTTGTCCGCTCGAATATTTCCACACTGCACAAGTCTCGCCAGGAGCTGCAAAAGACTTTTTCCACCGAAGACCAACCGGTTGCCCGCTTCCTGGCATCCTTTCTCAGGCCCAATTGCGCTTTTGCGGAGGAACTGACCGCGCAAGCCCGCGCCCGGCGCACTGAGGAACTTTGGGCGGCGGACCATTACCAGCCAGGTGAAATAATGATCAGAAAGGGCGAGATGATCGACGCTCGCAAACGGGCGGCGCTGGATGAACTGAAGGCCAGAACGGCGGCGGACCGTGTGCGGGCCGAGGCTGCGCGTCAGCAGCTCAAAAGCCGGGCGACCGTTTCCAGTTTTCGTGAACAAGCCAGTGTGGCGCAACTCGAAGCCGAGATGGCCCGGCGGCGCACCTACTGGTTGCTGGGGGGGCTGGGAAGCGCGGTTTTTATTTGTTTTCTGCTCGTTTGGCGCACGCGGACGCATTCCAGCGCGGCGCGCCTTTTGCCGGCGCCGTCCACTCGTGCGCTGCCGCAGGGCGTCTCTGTTTCACCCGCAAGCACTCCACCGCTTTTGGAAAGCGCGCATCCGGATTCAGACCCCGAGGTTCTCCCGGCCGCGGCGGAGTCGGAAGAAGCCATTGCAGCACAAGCGTGGAAAGAACGGGCGTTGGAAGCCGAGCAGCGCGCGGCGCGGGCCACGACGATCCTCCAAAACGGTCTGCTCCGGCATTTGGCGATATGGTTTCGGCAGACGCTTTGGCGGGGATTGTTTTCGCAGCGAACTCAACTTTTGGAGGCGCAGAAGGAGGCTGAATTGGAGGTCGCGGGGATCGAGCAGCGCCTGGCGGAAGTGCAGGCGCCATTGGAAGCGCGCTTGAAGGCCTACGAGGAGCGGATCGGGGAATTGGAGCGGGATTTGGCGCAAAAAGGAGAGGAAAACCGCGAACTGATCAAAGCTAAAATTGCTTTGACGCGCAAACAGCTCGAGCTTGAACGCGCGAAAAGCGATCTTGCCTGGAATTAAACCCGCCGCGGGCGACCTTTTGTCTGCCGCAACTTTTTCTCGTGATTCCCTTCCTTCCTCTGCGGGTTGGCGCAGTGATTCCACCCGTGCAAAAGCTGATTCGGTCCAGAAATAAACCTTTGCTGTTGCTTTCCAATTCGAACACCGGTAAACCGTCAGGGAAAAACAGCGGCAGGAGTTTATGGCAGAAAACTGTTTCCATCCCAGCATTGAAGGAGCCCAACACGGTGCGAAAAGCCTGGCCGACTTTTTGAGTTATGCCAGGAAGTCCGGTGCGCAAGGGGCCCAGCCTTCCAATTACATGCTTCAGGCCGAGAAAGGATTCAAAAGCGCGAAGGAAATCAAAGATACGTTCGAGAAAGCCGGAATGAAGCTCGACGGCGTCTCGGGCCACTGCGCTTTTTGGGTCCATACGACGGCGTGGACGGGCAGTCCCACCATTCGACCCTTTATTCCACCCGAAATTGCCAAAAAGCCTGTCGAACAGATCGAGAAGTGGGCCGAGGATTACATATTGGGGCTGATCGATGTCTGCGCGGAAATGGGGGTAAAGATTCTGCCCATGTTCTGGGGCGTGGCTTTTGGCTGGGAGGTTGCCACCGGTTATCCATGGGGATTTTGGAAGGGTGGGGATTACGATCTGATTAAGGAAGGTCAGGAGCGCTTTGCCAAAAGGACGAAGAAAATCCGCGAGCGAGCCAATGCCAACGGCATTTATCTTTGCCACGAGATCCATCCCGGGACGGCGGCGATGTGCGCGGATGACTTCAAGTTGCTGCTGGAAGCCTGCGACAACGACAAGTGCCTGGCGGTGAATGCCGATCCCTCGCATTGCTGGGAGGGGGAAGATTGGGAAACGCGCTTCCGGAAAGTGGGCGACCGTGTTTACGCGTGCCATGTAAAGAACTACGTGATTCGCCAGAATGTCCCGCTGCGCCACTCTGAGCCGAATTGGCCGGGCCGCGCCATGCAGTTCGTGGATATTCCAAGCGGCGACCTTAACATGCTGCGTTACGTCGAGATGCTGATTAACATCGGTTACCCGCAACGCTATTGTCAGGTCATGGGCACCAAGAGCGCGCCGTTAATCGTGGAGGCGGAGAGCGCCTACCGCGACCTCGACGCCACCAGCGCCAACGGCATTCAATATGTCCGGGACTATCTCTGTTTTCCGCTGGCGGCGGGCTCCTTCGAGGAAGGCATGGGAGCTTAGCAATTCCTTCGCTAACCACCGATTCCCGTCCCGGGATTCGAACAGAGAATTGGGCGAATCCGGGATTTTTCGGGACTCGAAGGTCTGTTTCTGAAGTTCGGACCGGTTTTACTGCTTTGAGAGATCGATGACACTTAATCAATTTCCCCGATTACCCAAATGGCCGTTCCTGGCGGGTGACGCAGTGCTGATCGCGCTCGCCTGGTGGATCGCCAGTGCCAGCCCCAATCCGTTCACAGCCTGGCCGCTTCTCTTCACTGTGGGATGTGTGGCGGGCGGGGCCTGGCTGGCGGCGGCGCCCTTTGTCATGGAATACCGGGCCGGGCTCAAGTTTGCAGAGGCCGATCGGCTCACGGACGCCGTGTCGCAGCTTAATCGCCTCGAAACCACAGCCGAACAGATCGGCCTGGCCACGGGGCAATGGCAGACGGCCCAGGAACATTCCGCGCAAACGGTCTCTGCAGCCCGCGAAATTGCGGAACGGATGACGACAGAAGCCAGGGCCTTCGCGGACTTCATGCAAAAGGCCAATGATACGGAGAAGAGCCATCTCCGGCTTGAAGTCGAGAAGCTGAGGCGCGCCGAATCTGAATGGCTGCAAGTGCTGGTTCGCCTCCTGGATAATGTCCATGCGCTTTATCAGGCCGGGTCGCGTTCCGGGCAGGCGAACGTGCGCGAGCAGCTCGGGCGCTTCCAGGGCGTCTGCCGCGATGTGGTGCGCCGCGTCGGTCTGCTGCCGATTGAAGCCCGCGTGGGAGAACTTTTCGAGGAAGAGAAACATCAGCTTGCGGACTCGGTAACCCGCCCGGCGGGAGAGGCGCAGATCAGTGAAGCGATTGCCACCGGTTATACCTATCAGGGCCAATTGCTGCGCAAGCCGCTGGTGCAGATCAAACCTGCCTCGGGAGATGCTTCACCTGAAGAGCAGGAGTTTCAGTTGGAAGGCGAGTCTGCCGGCGGACCGGAATCCATGTCCCCCAAAGCCCCTGCTCAACCTTCGGAATCGAACCCCCAACGCAGCCAGGCGGCGCCTTAACCGCACCGGGGAATTCTCACAGGCTTGGCAGACTGACGGTCACCGTGGTGCCCTTGCCCTTCTGGCTGGTGACTTCGAGCGTTCCGCCATGAACCGAAGCCAGGCGCTTGGCAATGGTCAATCCGAGACCGGCGCCGGTTTGCACGAGTTCCTTGCGGTTGAATTGAACGTAGGCGCCAATCTCCGTGATCTGTTCCCGCTCCATTCCATAGCCCTGGTCGGTGATGGAAAAGATAAACCGGGCGTTCGCCAATAGAGAGCTGACGCGCACGGCCGTGCCGGCGGGAGAGAATTTGAATGCGTTCTCGAGAAGCTCGTCCACGAGCCGGGTCATGAACTCGGCGGCGATGGCCGCTTCCCCATCGGACAATTCGAGGCGGAGATCTGCCAGGCGATTGAATTTGCCAGCCTGGACCCGTGCGCGTTGTTCGATGAGGGCGCCGAGTTGCGCGGTGCGTTGCTTGCGCATAGCGGCTCGCGCTTCGAGATCCACCGACGCCAATTCCAGGTGCGTGTAGAGGAGAAATCGTTCGACCAGCTTGTTCAGTCGTTCGGCAGATTGGAGAATATCGCCGCCCATCTCGGCCACCTCCGCTGGGGAAAGCGTCTCGGCGGCGGTGTTGAGGATTTGAGCCAGTCCCATAATTCCGTTCAGAGGAGTGACCAGTTCATGCGGGAGCGCCTGGCTGATACTGGAGCGCAGATCGGCCAATTTCCGTTCCGCCTCCTGCCTGACGGCCGCCAGCTTTTTGAGCCGTGCGTTCACGGTGGCGAACAGTTCCGTGACGCTAAACGGCTTGCGCAAATAATCGTCCGCCCCCAACTCCATCCCATGCCGCATGCCTGAAAAATCCGGGTGGCCGGTCATCAGGATAAGCGGAATCGAGGCGGTCTGGCCGCTCCGGCGCAATTCTCCCAGCGCTGAGTAGCCGTCCAGCCGGTCCATGTTCACGTCGCACATGATCAAGTCGGGCAATAGCCTCCGCGCCAATTCCACGCCGGCGTTGCCGTCCTCTGCTCCATGAACCTGATAACCCTGGCGATGCAAGGCGTCCATCGTCGTCTGCCGGAAAACCTCATCGTCGTCGATCACAAGAATGTTCTGCATAAGAAAGGGTCAGGCGGCGCATGCGCCCGGATAAAAGGCGGCGCGAACGGTTGCAAGCACTTTCTCGCTCGTAAATGGTTTTAGCAGAAAGGGGATGCTGCTGAAGCGGCCGGTGACGTTTTCACTTTCAAGCAACATAATCATCAGTGGCAACAGCGGTTGTTATTCAGAGGCGCTTCACTTGTCCGAGTTGGGCCTGGAGGCGCCCTTTCCGCACGGATATTCCGTCGCCCGCCTCGACAAGCGGGGTGCATAGCAACTTCGACTCCAGACAGGCCCTTGAACCCAGGCGCGGGCTGTTGCTCGCGAAGCAAACTCCATTGCCAGCGGCGCCCCGTTCCCTATATTCGGCTTATGTCCAGACGGTTCATGTTGTTTGCCGGCCTCGGGTGCCTCGCGGCTGCGGCGGCCAAAGACACGGTTGCAGGGAGCGCCTCACCAGCTTCGTCCTCGACGAATCGCCCCGGCGTCATTCTGGCGGTCGGGGCGGGCGGCGAGCCTGAATACGCGAAACAGTTCGCGGAGTGGGCCGGCTCCTGGCAAAACGCCGCTCAGGCCGCCGGCGCGAACTTTGCCGTAATCGGCCTGGACGAGGCGGACCCCGACGAAGCGGGGGCGCGGACTGATTTGACCCGCTTGCGGGAACTTCTCGAAAGCGAGCCCAAGGAATCTCCGCATGAACTCTGGATCGTGCTGATCGGCCACGGCACCTTTGACGGCCACGAGGCGAAGTTCAATCTGCGCGGACCGGACCTGACGGCGTTTGACTTGTCGGAGTGGCTGAAAGGATTTCAACGGCCGCTCGCCCTCATCAATGTGGCTTCGGCGAGCGGACCGTTCCTGACGAAACTGTCCGGCACAAATCGGGTCGTCGTTACGGCCACTCGCAGCGGCCACGAACAAAACTACGCCCGGTTCGGCAAATACTTTTCGGAAGCGTTCACGAATCTGGAAGCCGACCTCGATAAGGACGGCCAGGTCTCGCTCATCGAGGCCTACCTGGTGGCATCGCGAAGCGTGAGCGAGTTTTACGATCTGGAAGGGCGCCTGGCCACCGAGCATGCGCTCCTGGATGACAACGGCGACGGGTTGGGCACACCGGCCGATTGGTTCCGTGGGGTGCGCGCGGTCAAGAAGGCCAAAGAAGGGGCGGCTTTGGATGGCTTTCGCGCGCACCAGTTTCACCTGGTCCGAAATGAAACGGAGCGGCGCATGTCCCCGGAAGTCCGACAGCGCCGCGACGAGTTGGAGCGCCAGATCTTTCAGCTTCGAGAAGAGAAGGCGCAGTTCAAGGAAGATGAGTATTACGGCCGCCTGGAGCCGCTGCTCGTTGAAATGGCAGAACTATACGAGAAGATCGATGTTCGGCAGCCCGGCCTATAGTTCCAGTCGAGCCCAGCCCCTTCGAACCACGGTCCATTGACTATCGAGCAGCCTCATTGAAATAAACCTTCAGGTTTTTGGTCGCCCGGCCCGCCGCCACAATATCCAGCCGGCCGTCGCCATTCAGGTCCGCCAGGCACAAGTCTTCGCAAGCCATTTCGTTGTTATCGATTAAGGTCTCCTTCCAGTTTTCACCTGCTGGGTCCAGCGGAGCGAAAAGCTTGATGCCCACCTTTGCCCCCGGCCGGTTCATGGCGCGCCAGCCCACCACGATTTGATCACCTCCCGTTCCGATCAAGTCACCACACGCCAGGGCATGACCATCCGCCAGGGTGTCATCGAGCACCTTGCGTGTCCACAATGGTTCAGTGGCGGACTTTGGCGATCTGTAAAGCACCAGAGCGTTGCCGTGCATTGGTTCAACGGTCGCAATGAATCGATTGCCGTTCGCCAGCCGCCCCAGCCGCACTTCCCCGGCGCCTCCCCCCTGGTCTCCGGCCACCTGGCTTCGCTTCCATTCATCGTTTTCACGGGCGAGGAGGAAAACCCCTTCCTTGGCGGCCACCAGCATTTCGTCCGGTGCATCCGCATCCCACTCGACCGGATCGAAGTTATGCGTCATGTGCAGCGCATCATCCACGAGGGCGGTCGCCCAGGGTTGTTTGGGATCATCCGGTCTTGTATAGGCCAAAATCTTAACACCCGCTCCGGCACCCCCCCGATTACCGCGGCCATGCAGCGGAACGACCACCAGATCGTAGCGGTTTTGTGCACTCTTTACCCAACGCATGCGATGAACGGTGGGTTCGTGATGCAGCCGCACCGGTTCCCACTTTTGAGTGCGGTCGCCGGGAGGAACCAGATAAAACACCGCGCCGCTGTTTTGCGTGTCACCTGGATTCCACTCCCCGCCCGCGGCCAGTTCGGCCTTGCCGTCACCATCGATGTCCAGCGCGGCCAGACAAACGTGATCGCGCGGAGTGAGGCTTTCGACGATCACATGCTTCTGCCAATCCGGATTCCGATACCAGGCGATGACGTTCTTATCCACGAGGATGATGTCGGGCCTGGCGTCGCCATCGATGTCGGCCACAGCCACGCCATAGCCGATGCCGACCTTGTTATCGATTTCGACCGCGCGAAACTTCGGCATGGCCGGCTCCGCAGCTTCGACGGCGCCCGCGATAGACAAACAGATCAAGGTAATCGCTCGCATTGCTTTGCTCTTTAAAACCTGGTTCGGCACCAAGTAAGCCCGGCCTTGCCGGGGATTCAACACTATTCGCATGCCCTTTCCCTGAACTCACAGACAAACGCTCTTGACCGCCGGCAAGCGAAGCGGGAGTTTTTTGACGGGTGAGAGACGATGAAATGCATTCGTTACGGACCGCACGCATTTCTCCTTCAATTCGCTGACCGTGTCGGCGAAGAGAGTTTCGTCCGCTGCCGGGCGATTGTGGCTGCGCTCGAGAAACATCCGCCGCCTGGCTTGAGCGAGATCGTCCCGGCTTTCACCACCGTTCTGCTCGAGTTTGATCCTCACGAAGAGATCCATTTGGAGTCGGTGGCGGACGATCTGGTCCGGCGTCTGCAACGCGCCGCGGCAGTCAAAATGCCGGAGGCGCCGCCCAGGGAAATTCCTGTTGTCTATGACGGGCCGGATTTGGAACGCGTGGCTGAAGCCTGCCGGCTGACCATCGACGAAGTTTGCGCATTGCATGCCGAGCCGGTTTACAAGGTTTATATGCTCGGCTTCTCGCCCGGTTTTCCATACCTGGGCGACTTGAATCCGCGCCTGCACACGCCCCGCCTCGATTCGCCTCGTCCTCGAATCCCGGCCGGTTCTGTGGCCATTGGCGGCGAACATACAGGCATTTATTCCGTGAACAGCCCGGGCGGCTGGAACATTATCGGCCGCACTTCGGTGCGACTCTTCGATCCGGCTCCTCGTCCGCCCGGGGAAGAGGAAGCGATGTTTTTACTGCGCGCCGGAGACCGCATCCGTTTTGTAACCGTCGCTGAGGTTCAACCATGAGCGCGGATATCTTCGAGCTTCTTGATGCCGGCCTGGGAGTGACCTTGCAGGATAAAGGGCGGACCGGGTGGCGGTGCTTTGGAGTGCCGGCCAGCGGCGCGATGGACGATCATGCGGCCGAGTGGGCGAACCGTCTTCTGGACAATCCTCCGGAAGCGCCAGTGTTGGAGCTTCTCCTCCAAGGCGGTCGTCTCCGGGCTCTCCAGGACGTTTGGGTGGCGATCACAGGGGCGCACGCCGGCTGCCAACTGCCCATGTGGCGCGCTCTTCATCTCGCCCCGAACGACGAGATTCATTTTCCGCGGAATCATTCAGGGGTGTGGACCTATCTGGCTGTGGAAGATGGCTTCGAGGGGCGCCGCCTCCTGGGAAGCGTCAGTGTCTATGCGCGCGGCGGCATCGGCCGGACTTTCTGCTCGGGTGACATTCTCCGGCGCGCGCCGGGCCGGCCCTTCGAGTTGCCCTCGGGCGTGGCAGGTCGAATCGCAATGTGGAGCGAGACCCGCCACTACGAGGATCCGCCCGCGCTGCGAGTCTGGCCGGGACCGCAATGGGAGTTATTCGATTCGCGTGCCATCGGCCTTTTCTTCGAACAGGATTGGCGGGTCACGTCTCAGAGCGACCGGGTTGGTTACCGGTTGGAAGCCGAGCCGTTGCCGGTGCGCCAGCAAAGGATCATTAGCGAGCCCATCCGGGCGGGTTCGATTCAAGTTCCGGAAAGCGGCCAGCCCATCGTGACGATGCGCGACGGACCGACGGTCGGCGGCTATCCCAAGCTGGGAATGATCGATCCCGCCGATCTGGCCTGGCTGGCCCAATGCCGCTCCGGCCAAACCGTGCGTTTTCAGCGAATGAATGCGCAATGAGGCGATTCGAATGCGGCTCGACCTGAACTGCGATTTGGGAGAAGGAGAACCTTTGGTGCGCACCCGGGCGTTGATGCGCTGGATCACCTCCGCGAACGTTGCCTGCGGCGCTCATGCCGGCGATTTCCCGACCATGATCGCGTGCGCGAAGCTGGCCAGGAAATTCGACGTGCGGCTGGGGGCGCACCCGGGATTGCCCAACCGAGGCGATTTTGGCCGGGGCCAGGCGGCAACCACAACGCCCGCCGGGCTTGAATTGCTCCTTTTACAGCAGATCGGAGCGCTGGAACGCATAGCTTGGGCCCACGGAACCCGGTTGCATCACGTCAAGCTTCATGGCGCCCTCTATCACGCCGTGGATGAAAATGGCGCGCTCGGTCGTCGTTTTGTTGAAAGCGTGGGACGCTGGTGGCCCGGTTGCAAAATCTACGCGCGAGCGGGCGGCAGAACGGCAGCGCTCGGCGCTCACGCCGGGATCGAGGTCTGGCCCGAGGCCTTTGCGGACCGTGCTTATCGTGAGAACGGCACTTTGGTCGCTCGAACGGAGCGCGGCGCCCTGATCGCCGATCCGTTCCAGGCCGCCAGGCGCGCTCAGACTCTGATCGAGCAAGGGCGGGTGGACACTGTTTCCGGCCGGCTTCTCGAAGTCGAGGCGCGGACTCTCTGTTTGCATGCAGACACTCCTGGCGCCCTGAGGCTGGCCCGGGCCATCCGGAAGGTATTGAGCGATCAGGCGGGTTAAGAGCCGATTGTGGCCAAAGGATTCTTCGCTTCGAAGCGCACCGGTTGATTGCAAAGGAGTTCGCCTATTGGTCAGACTGGCAAGGCCGGCGGCGGCAGCGCGGTGTCTTAACTTGCAGAGGAAAAGAACGCATGTTCGACGAGAATTTTGTACGCAGCCTGGGGATTATAATTGTGGCGGCAGCGATCTTTGCGCTTGCCGCCCGGCTCATCAAGATGCCGACGATCGTGGCCTACCTGCTGGCCGGGCTCGCGCTCGGACCGATGACGGGTCTGATCGAGATCTCCGACTCGCTCGAGCAAATCTCCGAAGTTGGCATCGCGCTCCTGCTCTTTCTGGTTGGCTTGGAGCTGAGCCTGGACAAGGTCCGGAAGGTGGGCAAGGTGGCAGTCGTGGCCGGGCTGGGCCAGGTGGTTTTCACCGCCGCAGGCGGCCTTTTGCTGTGCTGGCTCATTGGCTTCGACTGGATCGAGTCCCTCTTTCTGGCAACGGCGCTAACCTTCAGCAGCACCGTAGTGGTGGTCAAACTGCTGGACGAGAAAAAGGAGTTGGACAGCCTTTACGGGCACATTGCGGTGGGGATTTTCCTGGTTCAGGACCTGGTCGTCATTCTCATTCTCACTTTCCTGGCTGGGCTGAAGAACCCGCAGGTGATGGATGTGGCCACGATCAGTCTCGGTCTTCTAAAGGCCTTCGGAGGCATGGCGGTGCTGTTGGGGGCCGTTCTCGTCGCGTCCAGATATCTTTTCCGCCGGCCATTTGCCTGGGCTGCTTCCTCGTCCGAAACGCTTTTCATGTGGAGTCTGGCCTGGTGCTTTCTCGTGGTGATGGGAGCGCAGGCGCTCAAATTGTCTTTGGAGATCGGCGCTTTTTTGGCGGGACTGAGCCTGGCCCAACTGCCCTACAACCACGATCTTCGCCGGCGGGTGCATCCCTTGATGAACTTCTTTATCGCGGTCTTCTTTGTCTCACTCGGGATCAAAATGGAGCTCGGCGCGGCGACGTCCGAGTGGCCGGCCGCGACGGTCTTGTCGCTCTTCGTCTTGATCGGGAATCCGCTTATTTTCATCTGGATCATTGCCAGGATGGGTTATAGCGAGCGCGTTTCGTTCTTAACCAGCGTGACGGTCGCGCAAATCAGCGAATTCTCGTTCATCTTTGCGGCCATGGGCGTCAGCTCCGGCTTGATCCCTCCCCGGATCCTGTCTCTGACCGCATTGGTGGGAGTGATCACGATCGGTTTGTCCGCTTACATGATTCTATACAACCACGTTCTTTACCGGTGGAGCCGGAAACTTGGGCTCTTGCGGATATTTCGGGCGAGTCCAGTCGAGGAGATCGAGCCGGACCGCAGCCATCGGCGCGGCCACGTCATCGTGGTGGGCATGAATACGCTCGGGCGCGAGCTGGTTGAACGCCTTTGCCGGCGAGGCGAAAAGGTGCTTGCCGTCGATACCGATCCGAAAAAGCTCGCGGGCCTGCCTTGCGACACGTTGCTTGGCAGCGCCGAATACGGCTCGCTCCTGGAAGAGGCGGGCCTGCCCCACGCGAAACTCGCGGTCTCTGCGCTGCATATCGAGGACACTAACAACCTTTTGGCGTATCGCTGCCGCCGGCTGGGGGTGCCCTGCGCGATTCACGCGGTGGACATGGCCGGCCTGGACAGCCTGCTCGAGATGGATGTCACCTACCTTATGTTGTCCAAGGTGGACGGCGTGAAACTTCAGAACCGGGAATTGAAAGAGATGGGGATACTGAGCAAATGACCGGCCTGGCCCTCCTTTTAATCGTGGCGGCAGCGGGCTTCGGTCTGGCGAAATGGCTTCGCTTCCCCGTCATCCCGCTGCTCCTGGCGGCGGGGGTGCTTCTTTCCACGTTCGAAATCGAGATCGAGCACGACTTCGTGCAGAACGCCCTCGAGCTGGGGTTGACCTTCCTGCTGTTTGTCGCTGGGATCGAGCTGAACCCGGCCCGCTTCGGCCGCCAGCGCAAGGCGGCGCTCTGGGTTGGCATTGCCCAATTCAGCGCCATGGCGATCTCGGGCTGGCTGGTGGCGACCCTGCTGGGTTTCGAGGCCGTAGCCGCCGCCTACGTGGCTTCGGCATTGGCTGCGAGTTCCACGCTGGTGGTCCTGCGGCATTTAAGGTTGCACCAACAGATGTTCGAGCCGTTCGGGCGGCTGGTCACAGGTGTTCTGCTCTTTCAGGACTTGATCATTATTGTCGCGCTGATCGTCCTGATGCGGCTTCCGAAAGGGGCGGGTTCGGTAGCGCTGGGACTTGCCTACACCGCCGGACTCTTTGGGTTTGCCATGGTCTGCCAGCGGTGGCTGATGCCGCTGATAGTGATGCGCTTGAAAGTGGACGACGAAACGCTCCTGCTGGCCATCCTGGCGGTGCTTTTCGGTTATGTCGGGCTTTCTGTGCAGCTTGGATTGCCAACCATTGCCGGCGCTTTCCTGGCCGGATTCTCCCTCTCGGCATTTCCGGTCAATGGGCTTGTCAGAGGGTTGATCGCCTCGCTGGCCGATTTTTTCATGGCCATCTTTTTCACCGCTTTGGGAGCGATCATTATTCTGCCCACCGGCGAGGCATTATTTCAGGCGGCTGTCTTCACGCTGCTGGTGGTGCTGCTCACCCCTCCGCTCGTGACACTGGTGGCGGAATGGACGGGGCTTTCATCAAGGGCTTCGATCGAATGCGGTTTGCTTCTCGCCCAAACCAGCGAATTCTCGCTGGTGCTCGGCTTGAGCGGGCTCGTTCTGGGTCATATCAGCCAGGAACTCTTTTCGGTCTTTGCGCTGGTCACGGTGACGACGATGACTTTGACGCCTTTTGTGGCCACGGACGCGGTCACTCGATTCCTGCTTCGTTTCCATCCATTGCGGCGGCGGCTGAGCGCTGCCGGGGCGACCGAGGGCCACGTTCTCATGCTGGGGTTCGGGGCCAGCGGCATGTGGGTGCTCAAACCGCTCCAGGCCGAGGGCCACAACGTGCTGGTGGTGGACGACGATCCGGCAGTCATCGAGCAACTGCGCAAATCGGGCATCCCCTGCATCCGCGGGGACGGATCGGACGAGAAGGTGTTGGAGAAAGCGGGGGCGCGTCGCGCCAAACTGATTATTGTGGGGATGCGGCGGGTGAGCGAAGCGGAGAAGGTGCTGCAACACGTTCGCAACGTGCCGGTGGTGGTTCGGGTTTTCGAAGCGCACGACGCCGAACACATCCGGCGCCTGGGAGGGAAACCGATTCTTAACTCGACCGCCGCGGCGGACACCTTCATGGATTGGTTTGAGAAAACCGGCGGCGGCGCGGCCCGCGCTTCAGCGCAAAAGTAGGAGGAGCCGTGCCGAAGCAGCGGCCAGGGCCGAGGCAATTCTCATTTTAACCCGGAGCGCGGCTGTCCTCGGCCGCAACAGATGGGGAACGCGATGACGC
>CAZCUL010000182.1:0-3268 GCA_964501475.1 uncultured Verrucomicrobiota bacterium
AAGCCAACCTGTCGGCAATCTGTATCCGTGAAATCCGCGCCATCCGTGGTCCAATCGTCTGGGGCTGTCCATGTCCGCCGCAATCGATCCTGCTGCGGTGGTCAGAACAAGTCTGGCTCTCCAATCCGCCTCCATCAAACCCACGTCCCTGGCGAAACGTATTCACCGACCGATCAAGCTGACCGACCGCCGCCGTGAGCGGGCGCTGGCAGCGAATCCAGCGTCCAAGCAACCCGGCGCATGCGAACTCAAAACGCGGGGCGGCGGTTCGGTCCGGCGTTTGGTTCGGCATCAGGTCAATGTTGTGGTTGTCCATCGAGTAAGGAAAACGCTCTTGCTACTCCGTCTGAAATCTCTGGCGAGTCATTCGTGCGGGGAAACTTGTCGCGATAATCCCGTGCAATCTCAACGGCCCTGATGTACATCGGGTCACGCCGAGACTCGGGTATCTCCGGGATGAATGCTCCGAGTCCAATCAAGGCTCCATCAAGCTTGATCTCCAATGACTCCACTGCTCCTGTCGTATTTGAATCGCGGAGTCTCTCAAGAATCCGAACAGTAGTGCTCGCCTCTGCCGCCATGGAGCTAGCAGACAAGTCACCCGTAAAACGACCCCAAAATTTGGAAACTCCCCAACCCCCGGCGACACCGCCGATAATGAGGGCAGCCAGTGCGAATAGAAGTGCGCGTGTCTTGCTCATGCGTGCTGTCTGGCCGAACCATGGAACTGAGCGACGCGGGCGGCCCATTGCGTCCGTATTGGCAACCGACGCGACCCGCCCGCGTTCGCTCCAGTGATTTTGTTCGGCCAGGAAATCTTCATCTTTTCTCCATCAACGGGCGCTTCTTACTTCGGCAGCGTGTAGCGTGGTTCGTAAATCCCATCCGTCAGTTCAACGGTCTCCCGGACCAGTTGGGCGAGGCTCTCGACGGCAGCGCCGAGTTCCGCAGGCGAAGTGCCCAAATGCGCCAGCGTCCGTTGCACGCGCGACCCGAACTCTTGTGGGGCGCGCTCGAACTCTGCAACCTCCGCGAGTGCTGTCTTGTCGTTGATTGGATACCTACGGTTCAGGGCGAAAAGTGCCAGCACCAATTCGTTCACGGCGCGAGTCAGGCAAGCGGCGGTCCCGTAGGTGTCTGAACGAGCCGCGACCTTCGTGGCGAACCCAGTGAGCGTGAATTCGGCCATGAAGAGATAGTCCTGGACCACGGCCCGGCGCAGGGCTTCGGGGTACTCCGCGACTCGGCGTTTCAACCGCTCAAGCCGCGCTTCGGGGTCGAACAAGGGAACACACACCGCAATCTCGCCGAGGTAGGTTGCGCTGAAGAAGCCGAACGGGGGCTGCTGGCGGTAATGAACTTCATACCGGCCAGCCTCGGCGTCGGTGATGACGCGCTCTACGTGTTCGACGTTGCGATAAATGAAATCAACGCGCTGTCCGCCAATGCTCAGCCACGCCCCGCCGTTGACCCACGGGCCCCACCCGTAAAAGTCCGTGACCACCGGCCCGGCTGTGTCGTTGAGCTCCTCGGCCAGTTCGCGAACGCTCTGGATCAGAAAGGGAGCGGCTTCGGAGTAAAACAGGCCGAGATCAATGTCCGACTCTGGTCGGGCGCAATCGCGGGCGTACGAGCCACCGAGCACGACGGCGTTGACACCGGGAATGGCACGGAGCCGGCGCGTAAGCGAGGAAACGAGTTCCCGTTGTTGCGGCGAGAGTTGATTCACATTTGCACCGGCCCCGCCCACATACAAGGTGGGGTTGCCGAACGACAAGGTCAGCGACGGAAGCCAGCCGCCGTTGACGTTGAATTTGTCTTTGAGCGAATCGGCTGGCTCCCGTTCGCTGGACCGTGCGGTTGGACAAGCGGAGCGTTCAAGGCGCTGTTATTGTGAACCGCAATCGGAGAAAGTGAGATTTGTTTCTCCAGTGGTGCGATTGTCGGGCTCCATATGTCAGCTATCGTGGCCATCAGAGTGGACGGCCACAAAGCCGTTTTGTTCGCGCCCCGCCTAATGCGCATCCACAGTCGGTGTTTTGCGAATGTTGCCTTCTGCAAAAGGGTCGCTGGTTCCCTCAATGTTCCATGAACCCGCCAAGGCAAAGAGTGCGAAGGGCCGCGAACGGTCACGATACAATTACTTCCCCCAGACAGAATAAAAGCACCAGGATATGCAATGAATACGGACGGGCGACCTAACGGCAGCCTATCCGACTTCCACTCGCCTTCAGATTTCCTCTCCAGTGAATCAAAACCAACATACACACTTTTGCGCCCAGCGTTTGTAACTGAAAGAGTTAGAACGGGTGGTAACCCATTCGTCAGAACGACGCTTACGACTGAGACTCTGACATCAGGTTTTGGTGATGAAGTTAATATCGAAACAGCAATGAAGAGACAGATGATGATTAGGATGTACCTCGTAGATCTCATTATGTTGTCCACCGGCTGGTTGGGCGTTTTGCTCAGCCTGGCCAGTCTCTTGGCGTCACCTGAACTTGCATCGCGCTTCCGTCACGAACAACATCCAGGAGAATCGGTTCTCCCGCAGCCTTCCGGGTCATGATCCTCGGAAAATGCCCTCTATGGATCACGCGCTCGCCGTCTACCTTCAGAATGACATCTCCGCGCTGCAAACCTGAATGCTCAGCCGGACTGTCCAGGACAATGTGCATGATAACCACGCCTTGCTGATCTGGTGGGGGTTCCGGTCGTGGCGCAACATCTGCAATATTCATCCCCACCCAAGGTGTAGGATGATGTGACGAACTCGGCCCCCGCCTCGCCTCGTGCTGATCCCCTGCTGGAGGACCAGCAACATTGGCCCAATAACCCACGACAACACCTGCAACGAATACGGCTGAAACGAGAAGGATGTTTGGTATTCTTGTTTTCATTTTGCTGAGGAATGCGATAGACCGCTGCCCAATGACCCAAGCTCAGCGACCCGGCCCGCGGGACGCGTGAATTGCAACCAGAGCGCGATGGCCGGGTTCGCTGCAGCGCATGGGTTAGCCCGTTCAGTCACGCCCAATCTCCCCAAAACAGGAAACCGGCAACGGCGATCAGAACTATCGCTATCACGACCCCGACAATCAAATACTGCCAGATAACCGCAACTAGTCCTGCAATAAGCGCGATTATTTGAGACGATTGAAACAAAAAACTCGAAAGGCCCGTCTTGATTGGTGAAAATGCATTTGTTGCAAAAACCACTCTCGCCAACCAAAGGCCATTTCGAGTGAAAAGAACCTATCGAAAAATC
>CAZCUL010000183.1:0-15781 GCA_964501475.1 uncultured Verrucomicrobiota bacterium
GGCGATGGCTGAACGTGCCGCGCTCGGTGTCCTGCCCTACCAGTCGCACGGGTATCCCTTGGAGGAGCAGGCTGCCGATCGCCCACATCTCCGCACAGCTCCAGTCGACGCCCCTCTTTCCCTGCGCCATCTCGCTCCGCGCGGCGAAGAACCGCTGGAGTTTTGGGTGCAGAGCAAAGCCAAGCGGCAGCCGATCGGCCGCCTCGGCCACGCGACGCAAAACTCCCTCATCGACCGTCGTGTTCGCCTCCCAGTCGACGCCGGCTCGCGTCATGCCTTCCCACAGGCCGCCCAGCGTCGAAATGCGCTGCAAAAGCATCGACTCGGCTGGATTTCCAGACCTGATCACACGATTGGCGGCGTTGCCCCCATCATCGACCAGCGGACCATCCACCAGATTCGCTTCGGACAAAGGTGTAAAAATGCGCGCGTCCCAAAAACCGAGCGCTGTCGCGTTCGGCTGATGGCATTGGGCACAATTGGCGGCCAGGTAGGAACGAACCCGATGTTCCAGGCTAACCGCATCGTTCGTGACCTGAGCCAGCGTGCGCAAGGCATGAACATTACTGACCGCGCTGCTGAAGTAGCCTGCATGACTCAAAGCCCGGATTTGATTATCGGTGACATCACCGTAATCGAACTCGCGATTCAGTTGTGGCGTGTTGAACCCGACCGCCAGCCCCCCGGCCGCGGTGTGGCACATAAGACACTCGGAGCGGCTCGGGTAATGCCAGACCTGCGTACGCACCGTGCCGCCATCGTTGATGACGAGAGTCTCGTCCGCACCAGATTCCGGCACCAGCTCGGCTTCGTCTGGTGAGGTCCAGCGATAAGTCGCTCCATAGACGCCGCCGACGATAAAGCGCGTCTCGAGCCGTTTGGTCGAAGAGGCCACTCCGTTGGTCAATTCGATTTCAAAATGTTTGATCCAGACAGTGCCGGTCGGGAAAGACCAGTTGCCCTCCGGGTTGAAGCCGATGGTCAGATTTGGATTGGGCACGGAAAACCACCGCTTCTTTGCGGCCCCATCCGACCAAAATGGGACGTTAAGATCGTAGGGGACGATGCCGGGGTGCGGCGTCAGCGAGGCCAGATCGACAAAGGCCCCCGTTCCCGACAAGGCTGCCGGTAACGGCGCGCCGCTCGAAGACCCGCTGTAGGTGATGCGGTCGATCGTGCCGTCAGTCCCTCCCTGCAGGTCCGCATACAGTATGTCTCCGTTGCTGGGATCGACGCCGAAACACGAGATGCCGCTATCGGTAAGAATCTGCTGTAATTGGGTGACGTTCGTGCCCTCGTGGCGAAGCGCCCAAATATTGCCGCTGCCATAATCGGTGTAGAGATAGGCGCCGAAGAGTTGCGAGAATCGGTTCCCCCGATAGACCCGGCCGCCGGTGACCGAGAATCCCGAAGATCGAGGATAATCGACCAGCGGGTTGATGTGGGAAAAGCCCGCGGGCGGAGTGGATGAACCCGGGCGCTGAATGAATCCTTCCCGGTAAGCCCAGCCATAATTGCCCCCTCGTTCAATGACATCGATTTCCTCCCGAGCGCTCTGTCCGACGTCTCCGCAGTAGAGGGTGCCCGTCAAAGAATCGAACGAAAATCGCCACGGGTTCCGCAGTCCCACAGCCCAAAACTCAGTGCGCACATTGTTGGAGTTGACCGGCAAACCATTAAAACTGGTGGCGCCAACGAATGGGTTGTCCGGCGGCACGCGGTAATTGGCCCCGATGCGCGGGTCGGTCACAACGGCGGGATGCGAATTCGGCTGCAAGCTGCCAGGCCGCTTGTCCACATCGATCCGGAGGATGCCTGAGAAAAAGTCCTTATCGATCCGCTGACTGTTGTCGTATTGATCGTTCCCACCTCCTCCGTCGCCCAGCGAGACATAGAGATACCCGTCCGGCCCGAAGTGCAGATCGCCGCCGTTGTGATTCCCGGCCGGATCGACCTGATCGATCAGGACCGCTTCCGCATTGCTTAACGCTTGATTGGGATCGGTGGGTGAAACCGCAAACCACGACAGCCGGTTCCGCAAGGTCCCTGTCGTCGAATAGAAAACATAAAAGAAGCCGTTGCTCGCATATTGTGGATGAAACGCCAGACCGAGCAAACCCCGTTCGTCCCCCACGGTCAAAGTTGTCGCTACCCGGCTGCTGATGTCCATAAAGAGCGTCCGATTCGGATTGGCCAGGTTGGTGATCACAATGATTTTGCCGGTCTTCTCCACAATGAAAAGCCGGTTGGTTTCTCCGGGCGGCGTCGCCATCGCGACCGGGTTGGTGAACGTCAATCCCGGAAAAGCATTCGCCGTCACGTAGCCGAAAGTGGGTGGACTTGGCGGCATTTGCAGCGTGGTATTCGCCACCCGGTTGCTCAATCCAAAAGGCTGGCTTGGGAGACTGGCCGCGCACGACAAAAAAAGAACGAAAACGCCGGTTCTCATTGCGAAATCATCGATTGCGCAATCGAGTCTGTCAAAGAATGAGTGTGTGAATTCTTCGCGGCGAACGATTGAGTCAGCGCTGGTTTTGCCGTGTCGCGCGCGCGATCTCCACAAAGGCGCCGGCCAGTCGTTTCAATTCCGGCCAATTTGATTCCCGAATCAACTTCGGCGAAACAAGCGCCGATCCCACGCCCAAAGCGACGCAGCCGGCTTTTAGAAACTCCGCGGCGGTTTGCAAATCCACGCCGCCGGTTGGCACAATCCGCAAATGCGGCAAAGGCGCGCGCAATGCCTTTACGTACTCCGGTCCCAGCTTGTCCGCTGGGAACAGCTTGATGAAATCAGCGCCCGCCTCGTAAGCCGCCTGCGCTTCGGTCGGCGTGTAAGCGCCCAGCATCACCGGCCGATCCGCTCCATGTGCCGCGCTGGCTATTTCCTCTCGAGTAATCGGACTGACCACGAACTCGGCGCCGGCATCAATGGCAGCGCGGCACGAATCCGCATTGAGCACAGTCCCGACTCCCACCAAGGCCCGGGAACCGAAGCGCTTACTCGCCTCGCGTATCGCTTCAATAGCGTTAGGCACAGTCAGTGTGATTTCCAGGGCGAGAACGCCCCCGGAAACAAGGGCCTCGCATACCAGCGGCACTTGCGCGGCCTGGTCTGTCCGCACCACGGCGATAATGCCCGGCTCCGTCAACCGGTCGATAACCTCGCTGCGTGAAAGGCCGCTCATCGTGCGGGAAGGCAGTTTAGTGGGTCCCTGGGCGCTCTTCGCAGGGACGCTATTTGAGTGCGTTCAGCTCTTCTTCGCTCCAGGCGTCTTCGCGGCCGGCGGTGGCGGCGCGTACCCTCTTGACTGCGTCGGGCGTGACCGGTGGAAACGCGTGCCCCCATTCGCGCCGAACGTAGGTTAGCACTGCCGCAATTTGCTCGTCATCCAGCACCCCCAGGCTGGGCATGTCCAACTCAAATTTTTCCCCCTTTACGGTGATGGGCCCGCGCAATCCCTGCAAAATAATGCGGATGAGGCGCTCTTCCGGCCCGGCCACCCACTCCGTATCCACCAACGGCGGGGCCAGACCGTCCTGGCCCATGCCGTTGGGCTGGTGGCAGGCCAGGCAGGTCGCTTCGTAAAGTGCCTTGCCCAACTCGAACCGTTTTTGATCCTCGGGAGACAACGCGGGAGCCTGGGTTGTCGCGCGCTTGGGCTTTGCCTCTTCCAATTCCGCCAAACCGAACCGAGCTGCATCCTTCGCCAGAACGACGGCGGTGGCCTGCTGAATTTTGTCCAAAATGTCCCTGGCCACCGGATCATTGAGCAAGCCAAGCGTGAGCGCCAACTGGATTTGAACGTTCGGGTCGGCATCTTTGGTCATGCCGTAAACGAGCAACTTCAGCGAAGTGCCTTCCGCTGAGTCGCCCAGAAGAAAGGGCTCCGATAACCGCAGCGCCGCGGCTCGCAGCTTGGGATGTTTATCCTTCAGGACGGCTTCGACCGTTTTCGCCTTCAGCTTCTCCAGGCCTTCCAGCGTCCAGAGAGCATGGAGACGCGCGAGCGGATTGCCGTGAGTCAAGGCCATCTTATGCAACGCCGCCAACGCCGAGGCATCTGCGCGCTCGATGAGCAACCGTTGCGCAGTATCTCGCCACCACCCGTTGGGATGTGCCAAATGCGCCACCAATTCGGGAACCGCCTCCCCGGAAAGCCGCGGCGGCCTTGCCGAGGGTCGGTCTCTGTAGAGCACACGATAAATGCGGCCCTGGTGCAACGGCTTGTCCAAATCCCGCGACTCGATCTGCTGGCGCAAATAGGAGGTGAGATAAATGCGGTGCTGCAGAATTCCGTGATACATGTCCACGATGTAAAGCGCTCCGTCCGGCCCGTTATAAAGGTTGACCGGACGAAACCGCTCGTCGGTCGAGGCGAGAAACTCCTTGTCCGGGTAGGCATTCCGACCGGTAATGACGCCGTCCTTCTCGGTCAAAATGTTTCGCTTGATGAGGTTGCCGGAGGGTTCGCAGACAAACGCATTGCCGGAGAACTCAGCAGGGAAATTGTCCCCCCGATAAATGACCGGTCCGCAAGCGGCCGTGAACCTGGCCAGCGTCCCGTCGTCACGCAGCGTCCCTTTTTGATAACCGCGGTTCACGCCCGGATTGACCCGGATCGGGTAAACGGTCTGGTCTTTCGCCACCTGCGAATTCAGGCCGCGCAATTTCAGGGTCGGCTTGCGTTGAAGATAATGAGATGGAATGAAATCGGCTCGAAGCTGGTCGCTGTTCGAGTTGAAAACGAGCCGTCCCCAATCGTCCTGCGAAATTCCCCATTGGCCGCGGCCCGAAGTGGGTTCGCGCTCCCAGGTTCCCCTGGTGTTGCGGAATCGCGTGTTGTGGTTCGCGCTGTAAATCCAGTTGTCCAATGCCCAGAGCAGGCCATTGGCGGTATGTTCCGGATTCACCTGGCTGCCGTAGTCCGAAGCCACTTCCACCTTCTCGTCGCATTTCCCATCGCCACTGGTATCGCGGCAAAACCAGAGATGCGGCGGTTCAGCCACCAGCACCCCGTCCCGCACCAAAGCCAGCGCCCGCGGCATCACCAAATTGTCCAGAAAGATCGTCTTCTTATCCATCCGACCGTCGCCGTCGCTATCCTCCAAATGGGCGATGCGACCCGGAATCTCCTGCTCGCCTTTGCCCTCGGAGTTCGGCATGAAGCCGCGCATTTCCAGGACCCAAATCGAGCCATCCGGATCGAATGCCATCGCCACGGGGCTTTCCACCATCGGCTCGCTGGCCACCAACTCGATCCTGAAACCCGGCGGCAGAGCAAAAGTGCGCAAGGCTTGTTCGGCCGTGAGCGGCGGGGCCGGAGGAATCTTTTCGCGCGGAACCCGCTCGACCTGCTCTTCGCCTTTGCGGTCCCCCTGCTGAGCGGAAGCCGCCGCGGCCGAAAAGAACAGGCCTGCAACTATACAGATGTTCCAGAATCTCATTACGTGCCGTGATTCAATGGGATATTCGACGCAGCAAGATATCCAAATATTCTCCCGCGTAAAACTGAAGGGCAGACCCTACGGCAGCGGACCCCTGTTGCCAAGCGTTTCCGCGCCTCTAACTCTGGGAAATGCGCGGAGCGTTTGGAGTGCGCTCGGCTTGCCAGCGCTTTTCGCGTTCGTGTTACTCTGGCGCGCGGTTCTTAGCTCCTCTGATGCGTCTGCCATGAACCTCCAGTCGGGAACTTGCGCCTTATCTGTGGGAATCGGCGCAGACTGCGACGATTTTTCCGGAGCGGACTGTGTGCGAAGCATCAGCCGCAGCGCGTGTGAACCGGAAAGCATGTCTTACTGTTCGAACGCCTCGTGTGAATCCTGGCCGCTGCGGCTGGGGATAGCCGCGCTCCTTTGGTTGCGGCGTCGCCGCGCTTTGGGAACTTTAACGGTTCGGCACAAGGATACAAGATGACCGACCCGGACAACAACCACTGCGGGAGAGCCTGATGCGTGCTGCCCACGTACTGCCCAGACGACTCGTTCGGCTGCAATGAGAGGAGCGCAGTTTGTGCTTTCCCTTCCGGGCAATTGGCGTTAATTCGCACGCCAGCAAACGCATGAAGATTGTTCTGGCATATTCGGGGGGGCTCGACACCTCTGTTTTACTTTCCTGGATCAAAGAGGAATACCAGGCGGAGATAATCGCTTTCTGCGCCAACATCGGTCAGGAGGAGGAATTGAAAGGCCTCGAACAAAAGGCCCGCCGGACCGGCGCCTCGAAGATTTACATTGATGATCTGCGGGAGGAGTTTGCCCGGGACTTCATTTTTCCCATGATCCAGGCGGGCGCCATTTATGAGAATCAGTATTTGCTGGGAACGAGCATCGCCCGGCCGCTCATCGCCAAACGCATGGTGGAGATTGCCCGCAAGGAAAGGGCCGACGCCATCGCTCATGGCGCCACCGGCAAAGGCAATGACCAAGTGCGGTTCGAACTGACAGCGGCCGCGCTCGCGCCGGAATTGAAGGTGATTGCTCCCTGGCGGGACACTTCGTTTCGCGACCAGTTTCCCGGCCGGGCCGAGATGATCCGGTATTGCCGGAAAAAGAAGATTCCGGTCGAGGCCAGCGCCAGGAAGCCTTATTCGATGGATCGGAACCTCCTGCATATTTCCTACGAAGCGGGCATTCTGGAAGACCCGTGGCTGGACGCTTTCTCGCCAAAGTATAAGGAGATGTTCAAGCTGAGCGTTGCGCCCGAAGACGCGCCAGCCAGCCCTGAGTATGTCACGCTCGACTTCAAAAAGGGGCTTTGCGTGGGCGTCAATGGGCGAAAGCTCGGACCGCTGGGGGTGATGCAAACCTTGAACAGGCTGGGAGGCAAACATGGCGTGGGCCGCGTGGACCTGGTGGAGAACCGGTTCGTGGGCATGAAATCACGCGGTGTTTACGAAACACCGGGCGGGACCATCCTGCACTTCGCCCACCGGCAGATGGAGACGCTGACGATGGACCGCGAGGTCATGCACTTGCGTGATTCACTCATTCCGAAGTACTCGGAACTGGTCTATTACGGCTTTTGGTTTTCGCCCGAGCGACTGGCCTTGCAGGCGCTCGTCGAGGAAAGCCAGAAAAACGTGACCGGCGCAGTGCGGGTTAAACTCTACAAGGGCAATACCATGGTGGCGGGGCGCAAATCCCCGGTCAGTCTTTACAATCCGCACATCGCCACCATGGAAGCCGATCCCACCCAGGCTTACGATCAAAGCGATGCGACTGGATTCATCCGGTTGAACGCTCTGCGTTTGAAAGTGGCGGCGAAGGTGCGTCGAGCGGCAAAGCCGAAGTAAGAACCTGGTTTATGGCAGAACCCGTTGTTTATCAGAAATCGCCCATCGTTCAGAAGGTAGAGCCGGGAACGTATTGGTGGTGCGCCTGTGGCCGGTCGAAAAGCCAGCCCTTCTGCGATGGTTCCCATGAGGGCACAGGTCTGGAACCGAAGCAGGTCGAAATCACCGAAGCAAAGACGGTGGCCTGGTGCGCCTGCAAACACTCGCAGAACATGCCGTTCTGCGACGGTTCCCACGCCCGCTTGCCTTAGTGGCATGAAGCCGCAAGGAGGGCGAGTCGGTCCCGGCGAGCCGCCCTGCTCAGGGTCTGTCCCAAGAGCGTTATGCTCCTGAACTCTGTCGGAAACTTTGTCGCGAACTTTGTCGAAATGCCCCGAAATTCATTCCATTACTCGACAAAGTTTTCGACAAAGTTTGGGTGAGGCCGTTTTGGGACAAGCTCTGCTCAGGGTCTGTCCCAGAACAGAGATCCTTCCCTCCTTTGTCGGAAACCTTGTCGATTGGCGGGTATTTCGACAAAGTTGGCCGACAAAGTTTCCGACAAAGTTTCGAAACCGACGATTTTGGGACAAGCTCTACTTAGCCACAAGGTTAGGGCGAGTCCGTCCCGGCGAGCTGCCTCCGCCCTATCTCGCACGACCCGGCTCGGCACGAATGCTTCGCTCTGCACTGGGCAAAAAAAGAGACCGGGCTTTCGCCCGGTCTCTTGCTTCCCCGGTTTTGACCCGGGGCGATTCTAGCGCGCTACCGCGCGGCTTCAACGTCGATGATCCGCTGCACGCAGTCGTGGAATGCCTGGCGTGCGGCCGGGTGATTCTTCAACTGCGCCCGAATCTTGTTCTGGAACGCCTGGAGCTGATTTACGGCCGTATGGTTATTGCCTCGCTCGAAGGACGCGCAAGCGGCCTTGAGCGTAGCAATCAGCGGGCGCTTATTCTTGCGGTCGAGGTCGGTGTTTTCAACCAACATGATGCATTGTTCGACCGCTTCGCATCCCGTGATGACTTCCACAACGATCACCACGATCGTGTCCCTGTCGGTGCATTCGCCGTCGGAAACCACCAGGGCGATGCTGTGGCTGCCCAAGCCGAGCGTCCTCGCTGCCACCACACCGGTGCCAAACGGAGTCGTCTCCGGATCCTGGAACCACATGTAGCTAAGCTGGTCTCCATCCGGATCTGATGAGAGCGATCCATCGAACATGACCAGGGCATCCTGGCTGTTGAAGGACAGAACCGTGAAGGTGTCGTTGGTGTGCGAGAAGAACGGTGGAACAACCCGGGCTTCCGCCGTCGGGCAGTCGTTCACGCAACTGACGTTAACCGTCACCACTGCTGGTTCCGACACGCATGCACCATCGCTCACCGTGTAGGTGAAACGGTCCTCGCCGCAGAAGTCGGCATTTGGCGTGTAGGTCACGTTCGGCGGAGTGCCGCTGAGCGTGCCGTTCGCCGGCGCCGACGTCATATAGGCGAGAGGATCGCCATCCACGTCCGAGCCCGAGAGGATGATATTCGCCGCGGTATCTTCAGCCGTGAACGCCGTGCGGCTTAACGCCACCGGGCAATCGTTCACCGGCGAGACCGTGATGACGAAGCTCTGCTCGTCCGACGTGTCATCGCCTCCGAAAGCCGTGCCACCATCATCCTTCGCCACTACCGTGACGTTGGCGGTGCCATGAGCGTTGGGAGCGGTTGTGTAGGTAAGCGTGCCATCTTCGCTGATAGCCGGCTGCTCGCTGAACAGCATCTCGTTGTCGTTGCTGACATCGAAACTGACTGTCTGCTCCTGCTCCCAGGCTTCCGGGCCAGGGCTGATGTCGGTTGCCCAATTCGGGACCGTTTGCGGGCCCGCATCTTCAGGTGCCGTCTGGTCGGCTCCCTTGGTGAAGCTGGGAGGATTATTGACCAGCACGTCGAGAACCGCGGCTTCAGACGTCACCGATGCTCCAGGGATGCAGATTTCCACCCGGAACAGGGCGCCGTCATCGGCCGCACTGACATTTTGCAGTGTGTAGCTGGCGCCATGGGCTCCGGCGATGTTCATCCAGGTTGCGCCGCCATCATTGCTCCGCTGCCATTGGTAGAAGTGCGGCGGATTGTCGTCGTTCGCAGTCTCGGAGTCGGTCTGGACGCTGAAGGTTGCGCCTCCAGGGCTGCTGACGGCAACATCCATCGGCTGCTGCGTAATCTGGATCTCCGCGCCCTGCGGGTCGGCAAAAATGCCGAGGAGCGCGCCTGAGATCGGCCCCAACTGGTCAGTGGGTCTGGCATCGCCCGGCTCGCGAACACCCACGCCCAGGTAATCGCCGCCGCCGCCCTCCTTGACGAGCGCTTCGATGTAATACTGCTCACCCGCCATCAGGAAGATGTCCGCGGAGGAACGGGCATCCTCGAAGGGATAGTTGCGGCAGCACTCACTGGTGATGATGGTTTGAGCATCTTGCGGGGCGATGCCGTTCGGGTTGAGCCGGACGGCGGCCTGATCGTCATTCACAACGTAGAACTTGTGGTTGCCGGTTGTTCGCGGGACAAACACACCGGACATCCGCAAGCCGTAATCGTTCATATCCGGATTGCTCTGAGGCCAATTCATTACGTTGGTCAAGAAGCTGATGTCCGGAGTGTTGTTGATGTATTTTGTGTTGCTCGTCAGATCCGCAACGAGCGTTCCGCCGAAGCCCGTAAAGAAGTCGAATCGCACGAAACCGCAGCTCAGCACAAACGAGCTGAAGGTCGTCCGCGTTTCGGGTTGGACGTTGCCCGCAGTGTCCGCAATGCCGGTCGCAATCACCTCGTAGATGGTGCCGGGATCCTGCGGGCTGGTCTCGAGGATGAACGTTTGGGCATCCGAACCCGGGGCCCCATCAAAGACATCCAGCCCTGGAATCTCATAACTGAACGGATCGGAGGCCAGGCCCGGATTGACCGGTTCATTGAACCGAACCGTCACGTGCGTGAAGTCCCCGCTGCCGCTGGCGGACACAAGCTCTGGCGGGAAAGTGTCCACGATCACCGTCAATAGGGCGGAATCGCTCGTCCGGGAGATGCCTGGTATCGCAACGATCACCCGGTACAAGTCGCCATTGTCATCAGCAATGGTCGGGTTGTTCTTGGTGTAGCTGGGGCCATTTGCGCCTGGGACGTTCACCCAGGTAGCACCGCCGTCGTCGCTGCGCTGCCACTGATATTCCAGCTCCTTCGCAGGCGCCCCTGTCAATTCAGCCTCGACCGTGAAAGTGGCCGGGTTGTTTTGAGGCACGGTTACATCCTGCGGATGCTGGGTAATTTCCAACTCGGCACCGGGGAACGAGGTGTCCATGAAGTTGCGGAACTCGGCAACCGTGTTTTGGCCCGTGTTGTGCGAGGTCGTCGCCATACCGACGAAGAGAGTCGGAGCCATGACTTGCGTCGCCGGACCGGCAAAGACATTCCAGTCGAAACCATCATTGCTGATGAATGCCCGCCACGTGTCTCCGCGCCGTTGCAAGCGGATCCAGGCGTTGGGCAGCGGTGAATTCGGACGCGAACCCCAATCCACGGTATCGACACCCGCTGTCGGACGGCGGCCAGCTTCATAGGTATCTGTTCCCGGGGGTTGATCCGGGGTGGTGTAGGCTTCGATGGTCGCGCTGTTGCCGTCGAGTGTCTCGCGAGCCATCAAGCCCGCTTTCGCCCAGTTGTTGACAGCGTCCAATCGTTGGACCTTGACCTTCACGTCGAAGTCGCCAGTGCGCTGTTGATGGACGAAATGGAACTCGTCTGACGTGCCCCAAATGTCAGCACCGCCGGCAACCACATCCACATCACCCGTGTTGCAGGTGAAGTTGGTGCTGCCGCCAGGTGCAGTGGTGCCGTTGTTCGCAGCAGGCCCAATGACGTCGCGGGCCGATGCCCACACTTCGCCATCGACGGTGCTGTCCGGAGCAATGGAGAGGCCTTTGAGATCCTGAACATTGTTGATTTTAACGGTGAAGTTTCCAGTCACCTGCCGGTTCAAGCCGAGACGCACGGACCTGCCGTCCGGCCGGACACTGGCCGTGGTCACAGTGGCCATGCCACCGCCGTCCGTCACCATGTAATTAAACGGGTCATCCGCGCCCGCGCCCAGCAATTCGCTGAAGCACACGCCTACATAGCCGCCGCTGATACTGGCGGCGGAAACAGCAGTGGGCGGCTCGATGTCTTCGACAACGGTCAGGGTGGCATCGCGGGTGAACGCGCTCCGGCCAATCGTGATGAGCCGGGCGCTGTAGCGCGCCCCGTCATCGGCCGACGTGAGCGTCGGCGTCGTAAAGCTGTTCCCGATTGCGCCCGGGATATCTTGCCCGTTTCTTCGCCACTGAACCGTGGGAGCCCCAGCGCCGCACGGTGCTCCGCTTGCAGTCGCAGAAACCGTAAAGGTGGCGGTCAGGAATTCCGTGACGGTCTGATCCTCCGGCTGCTGAGTGATCGTAATGGTGACGTTCGGGTCGGGCAGGCTCAACGTCCCCAGGCAAACCCCGATGATCGGAGTGGAGTCGTTGGGCGGAGGAGGATCGCCAGGAGCCTGCACGGCCACTGCAAGGTTATCGCCGCCGCCGCCTTCCTTGACGTTGGCCTCGATGTAATAGCGCTGACCGGCCATCAACTCGATGGGGGCGGAGCGATTCTCGGGGTTGGCTGCGTTGCGGCGGTCGGTAACCAGCCATTGGCGGCGCCCGTTCCATACCGGCTCGAAAGCAATCCGCGTCTTGTTGGCCGGGTCCTCATTCGTGCTCAGGAAGAGCTCGGCGCCATCGTCCGCGGAGATGTAGAAGGTATGCGGGCCAGTTTCCTTGGCGATGAAGTAGCCATTTATCTGAGCGCCGTAATTTTCGGCCTGATCGAACGTATTCAGTTGGAAGATATTGTTGTAGCAGACAAACTGAGGATTCTCCGGAAAAGAAGGGTGGTTGTAGAGGTCATTCGGAGTCGTGCCCCCGATGCTGCCGTTGGGCTGGCCGACCGCTTCGGTCATGCGCGGCACCACGCCGTAGTATTTCCTCGGGATGAGCCCGATGACGAAATCCGCCGAGATGTAGGAGATCTGACTGTCTGGCGCGATCTCGTTGCCGGCGTCGGATTGATCCGTCACGTCATTGACGGTAAGGATGTACATGGTCCCCTCAGCCTGGCGCGCGGTTATGAGTAGAACGGTGTCTTCTCCCGTTACGGTGGCGGACATGACCGTCACCGGATTTCCCTCGGAGTCTTCCAATGTATAACTGAAAGGATCGCCGGCCGTTCCGGGATCCACCGGCTCGGAGAACTTCACCGTCACTTCCCGAAGCGTTTGGAGAATCCTGGCTTGGTCCAACGTGACGTCCTGCACGACAGCAACCAACGTGGGCGGCTCGGTGTCGGTAATAACCGTCAGCGTCGCCGGGGCGCTGGTTTCCTGACTAAACTCATTCATCACCACCGCGTCATAAACGTTACCGTTCATGCTGACCCTGGTGGGATCGATGGTGAGATCGGGATGCGTCGCGCCTGGAATATCGACGCCGTTTTCACGCCATTGGTAGCAAATCGCCGGTGCCCCGGTGGCCCGAACGCTGAACGTGACCGGATTGCCTTCGTCCACGGTCGTATCCTGCGGCTGCTCGACGATCTGGACCGGACCCAGCGTATTGAAGGTCTGGATGGTGAGGTTGTCGATGTAATGGGTTTCATTGGCCCCGCCGGTGCGGCCTCCAAAACCGAAGCGGCCACCCACGATGGGCACATAACCGGTCTGCACATTGTCGATCATTTTCACGCCCTTATAGCTCACGTCGATGGTGCCGTCCGGATCGAGCACGATCTCCACCGGCGCAAACGTCGGCTCTGTCGGGAAGTTCACGCCACCGGGATGATCGGTAATGAAATGGAGCGGCAGGCCTGTGGCTGGGTCTGTAGGAATATCTGTCGCTGGCGCGCGGCCTCCTTCACGCACTCCCGCAAAGGAGCGGGTGGCCACGATCTGGTTGCGCCAGATCACATCCACGCTCGGAGCGGTGTCCTCTCCAGCGTTATCCCAAACATCGAAGCTTACCGCCAGGCCGTTCCCGGACCCGTCCTCGACCGCGCAGCAGGCCAGCGCGGGGCCTGGAACGCCATCAGGCAAATTCGAGGCAAAGCTGAATGCAAAACCGTCCGCTGGCCGCGGGTTAATGGCGTCTCCGCAGCAGGCGCTCCCGCCCAATCGTGCGTCGAAGGTTACCTTGAGCTCGGTCACCGGTTTGCCTTCGTTAATATCATTGATCAGCCAGAAGCCTTGCTGGCTGTTGGCGTTGTCGGTGAGCCTCATCACGCCACTGTCGCCAACTCCCCCAGTCGGGGTTACCATGGCGGCGGTTGCGGACTCTGGGTTCGCAGAGCGATACGTAGCGGTACCCGGCGGAACCTGGCCATCATCGAAATCGGCAAAGAAGAATCCCGCCGCAGGATGCGTGAAGGTGGCGCTGCCGGGATTGGGATCGATGGTATTGGGCGGCATGTCCCGGTCCTGCACGTTGAACACGCTGACAAAGTAAGTGTTCGGCGGCAGCGGGTCTTGCGTCGTCAAAACAACGACACTCGCATCCGCCGGATCCAAAGCGATGCTTGTGATGCTAATGAAATTGAAATCATCGTCGGTCACTTCATAATTGATCGGACTGGTGCCCGTGGCGGGATCGACCGGCTCGTTGAAATCGACGAAGATTTGATCTACGGTTCCGCGTGTGGAAGCACCCACCACGCGCGGTGAGGGATTAACCGTCAGCGTTCCAGGACTGCTGTCGAGGCTCTCACCGCTGATCGAGTCTGTAGCGCGAACGGTATATTGATCGCCATTGTCTGCGCCGGTAGCCGGCGGCGTAGTGTAGCTGCGGCTGGTCGCGCCTGGGATATCCACTCCGTTCTCCTGCCATTGCACGGTCCAACTGGCGAAGCCCGCCAATCCAACAGAAAAGGTTGTACTCTCTCCTTCGCGAACGGTGACATCTTGCGGAGGCCGGCTGATCTGGGTCTGCGATACGTCGCGGAATTCGACTGTGGCCAGCTCTTCGCCGGTGGTCGAGGAATGGCGCCCGACGGCAAGGCCGACGTGAACTGTGTCTTGAAGAGCGCCGCCGCCCCAGGTTTCCGTGTTTTGCGCTCCCTGCGAAATCCAGGTCATGCCGTCGGCGCTGCGAAAAGCTTCCAGCACGGCGCCGGTGCGGGTCAGGCGCAGCCAGGGAAACTCGGCATAGGTCCCGCCACCGTCTTCGTGCTCGCCACCCAGACCGGCTTCGCCCGGACGATGAGTGCGGTAGGCGTAGCGGTTATCATTGGCGCCATCGCCGCCGTTAGTGGTGGGGACCGGCAAGGGCGTCACGCGCGGGAAAGCCATCCGGCTGTCGCGGGTGAGTTCCTGGCGGGCCATGAGGCCGGCTTTGGTCCAGCGGGCCACCGGTTCGACTGATTCGACCCGGGCCCAGACGTCGAAATCGCCGGTGATTGAGACGTGGGCGAAGTCGAAATCATCGCCGGCTGACCAGATATCATTACCTCCGCCTTCGAAGGTATAGGAGCCGGGACCGTTTTGAATGATCGAGCCCGTGGCACCACTCCCAATATGGGTGAAGGTGAATTGGGCGTGAGCACTGAAGGCACTCCAGACCAATGCGAGGAGGGATACCGTGAAGGCTTTGAAGAACGTAGTTCGCATATTGCTGTCTTTCTGATTGACCCGCCAGACATTACTGAAGCAAACACGCAATACCGGCTGTGTTTGCCCACAAAACAACAGTAAGCTGCCGGGGACTTCGTTGTTGGATCGACGCGATGAAATCATGTCTGTCACAATTTGGCAACAAAAAAATTCGTTCTTGTTCCTGCGTTCCTGAGAATTGCAATCTGCCAGACATTTGAGGCTGATGCTGGCGCCCTTGCGATCCGTAGTTTCCCGGAGCCTCACCCGGAGTTTCCGGGGCGCGAGAACCGCCAACATTTGGCCGCGAATCGAAGCCATGAACCGGAAGAAGACGATCTGGAGTGCGCTGGCAGAGCGCAGAGGACTACCGCCCGTCCTCCGTAGCAATACTGCGGAGGGTGGACACTCCAAGACGCTTCGCGCTTACCGGGGCCATTGGAAAATCCGCCAGGTCTTGGAGTGCGCCAGTCCTCTGGCGCTTTGGCCGCGCGCTCACGCTGGACGACGGGCGAATCTTGCCCATCAGCTTCAGCACGTCTGGAAAGACAAAGTGGTAGAGGACCGGCAGTGCGCAGCAGCGACGGCGCTTTGGCTCCAGCTTTTGCAACGACCGACAAAGCCAAAGCGGTGTCGCTCCCGCTGTGGCGGGATTGCCACCGCAGTCCAAATTGAGGCATACCGCAGCACGGTTCATGGAGAGTTTCGACGATCTCGGAATCGCACATTGTGAGCGCAGCCATTCCGCCCGCTGCTGCGCGGGCGGGGACATCGCAGCGCGATGTCCCTACCAGTTTCATGGAGAGCGAGAACCT
>CAZCUL010000184.1:0-4079 GCA_964501475.1 uncultured Verrucomicrobiota bacterium
CATGGCGCGCCACTCCTCGAATCCAGAATCGACACCGGTGCCGGCATCCGTGCCCCAGTGAGCGCCATTCAAGTTATAGAAATAAATGAAATCGGACGGATTGGCGCCTGCAAAGGCGGTCGCGGGTATATAGACGAACAAGTCCGAATCACCGCTCCCTGCGGTAGGCCCTATCGAGGAGTCGATCTTCACCCAGTCGTCGTAAGGGCCGCCGAGCGGGTTCAACGCGAACCTGAGAACCCCGAGTTCATCCGGGTTCGAAGTCGTTTGGCCCCCTAAAGGCGAAGTGTAAATCCGAATATTGTCCAGCGACATAAATCGCTTGGTGGAACCCTTGCCGGGCTCGTTGGCATCCAGTTCAAATACAAAATATTTCACCCCGTTCAAAGTGGCCATTTGCAGATCGCCAAAGTGGAGGTCCGTATTCCAATGATTTCGAAGGTCATTCAACGGAAGCGGTCTGCCACTGGTGTTATAGCCGTGTTCCACTTTGTTATTTCCCTCCTTCTGGATTGTGAGAAAGGGATCGAAAACACCGGTCCCGGTCGGGTGCGAATGATCGCGTGAGAAAAAGGCTGGCCCCCCGACGTCACCTAAAAGAAAACCCGAGGAGACCGGGCCCGTAAGATCGAGCATGACCGCCCTTGCGGAGTAGGGAGAGAGTGCCCCTGCCGCAACGGCGAGAGCGACGAGAAGCCGCGTCGCCATCCGTCGCAGGATTTTAGGAGCATTTGGAGTCTTGGCATTCATATAACGATCTCAGGAAACCGGCCTTCGGATTGGGGAACTTCGCTCATCAACAGTGCTATTAAAACCGAATCAGAACCCCGCCGCTAAAAGCGAAAGGCAGGACCGCTTGTCCTGCCTTTCGACCGAATTCGATTCGGAGATACAAGGTGCCTCTGCCTTATTTGGCAGCGCGGAACTTGCGGCGCATACCTTCCAGGCCCACAAGCGCGAGACCCAAGAGGGAGAGCGTCAAGCCGCCATCCGGCACTGCCGCAGGCACGATGATTTCGCCCTGGGCGATGGGGGAGGTAGCGCCATCACCGACAATGCCGGGATTGCCGAGCAGGTGGTCTCTCGAAAGCCACGTGTCGAATGACAACACGATCGGAAGAGAGGTGTCGGCAGAAAACCCGGTGAAGGTTTCGGTGCCGGTATTCTGCTTGATCGCGGGCGGCCCGACATACACGAAGTGCAGGTTGAAGGCTCCCGGATCATCGACGCCGATAGTCGGTGCACCGAATGGAGTACCAACCAGCGTAGCGGGTAGCGCTGCCCATCCCACCGGGGCTACTGCGCTGCCGCCAACATATCCATTGAAATCGAAGATGGTGAAACCGTCGGTGCCACCGGTACGAAGTTCACCGCTGGAGTGCGATGCATCATACACGAAGGTGGAGCCGAAAACGCCCGCAAAGTCGGGTGTGATCGTGTTCGCCAACGCTGTACTACCGAAAAGGGCAACCGAGCAGCAGGCGCTGACGATTGTCTTTTTCATTCCGGACTGTGTTCGTATCTGTTTCATAATTTTACCTAACGTCTTTTTCCAGGGTTGCTACTTGAGATCCGTGATGAGCATCTGCAGAGGTTGTGCCAAGCGCCTCGGCGCACCCACGAATGGATGTAAGCCCCTTTCGTGCAGGTAGATTAATGAGCACTTCGGCTGGATGGAGAAAAGCAACAACCAGCGTAGATGTAAGGCCTGCCGACGTTTTCCCATTGGATTTGCGAGACTGATTGGTGTTTTGGGCTGAATCATCATCTTTTTCAGGGATTTACGTTCATTTTGAGCGACCAGAGGATTGTAACCATAACCGACAATGGACTGGCGTAAGATTGCAATTCGTTGTGCATCAGTGAATAACGCACGATATTGATCTTGGTGCTGAGCCGAGGGCGAGTCCGCGTGGGCAAACCATTTTGCTCTTTCTCTCCCCTCGAACGCACAGACCCGCGCTCCGGTTCCTTCTTCGGACCGCGGCTCTGTGAGCCAGCACGCCCGGCAGCGCCAACGCGATGGATCGTCCAAAGATTCCGTCCCAGGCCTAAGCCCCTGCGGGTCGCAGACCCGCGGTCCGGGTGTGGGGACCTCATTCCTTGTATCGATCACCCTTTTGGATCCCGAGCTTTTCCATGAGCTCGTAAAAGGTCGGACGGCTGATGCCCAGATCGGCAGCAGCGGCCGTTATTTTTCCGCCGTGCCGCTGCAAAGCTTGCAGAACCATGTCGCGTTCGACCTGTTCGCGAGCTTCTTTCAAGCTGCGGGGGGCGCCGACGGGTTTCACGCCCTCTTCCAGTTCGAGATCATCCGGGGTGACGAAGCGGCCATCCGCCATTACCACGGCGCGTTTGACTCGATTCTCCAGCTCGCGGACGTTCCCCGGCCAGGCATGCTGTTCGAGCATACGCACCGCCTGGGAGCTGAAATCGCGCGCTTTCTTTTCGTTCTCGTTTGAAAATCTTCGCAAAAAGGCGCGCGCCAACGGCAGAATGTCCGCAGGCCGTTCGCGCAGGGCCGGAAGGCGAATGACAATGACGGCGAGGCGGTAGTAGAGGTCCTCCCGGAATTTACCTTCTGCCATTGCCTTCTTAAGATCGACATTCGTTGCGGCAATTACCCGGGTATCGATTTCGATCTTGGTGCGGCCGCCGACGCGTTCAACGGTCTGTTCCTGCAAAAAGCGAAGGAGTTTAACCTGAAGCTCCATCGGGATTTCCCCAATTTCGTCCAGGAACAAAGTCCCGCCGGCGGCCGTTTCGATGCGCCCCTTCCGCTGCTGATGGGCGCCGGTAAAGGAACCCTTTTCGTGGCCGAACAGTTCACTTTCCAAGAGGGTGGCCGGAATAGCGCCGCAGTTGATTGGCACGAACGGACCCTGCTTGCGCGCGCTCTGCCGATGAAGGGCAATGGCGGCCATTTCCTTGCCGGTTCCGCTTTCGCCTAACACCAGGACCGGCACTTCGGAAGTGGCGACCTTGCGGATCGAGCCAAAGACCTGCTGCATCTGCGGACTGGTACCCAACATTCCTTCGAATCCGTGATCGTTCAGGCGATCCTGCATCTGCTGGTATTCCCGCTCGAGTTCGGCCAGGTGAAAGGCGCGCCTGAGAATGACCTTCAGCTCTTCCATGCCCACGGGTTTGCAAAGGAAGTCGTAGGCCCCCCGGCCAATGGCACGAAGGGCATTCTCCTTTTCGCCCTGCCCGCTGATAATGAGAATCTTTGCCAGCGGGTCCATCTCGAGAAGCTGCGCCAGGACAGCCAGGCCCTCGTCCGGATCATTCGGACGCGGCGGCAAGCCAAGGTCCAGAAGCACCACGAGAGGATGCGCCTGTTTAAACGCGTCGATTGCGCTGGGACCGTCTTGCGCGAGGAGCACCTGGTAATCCTCAGTCAAAGCCCATTTCATCTGCGATCGAATGTCGTCGTCATCATCGATCAGCAGCAGTTTTGGTTTTGCAGGAGAAGAATTCATGGGTCGGTGGGTTGGTAAGTCGGTACGTCAGTACGTCAGTACGTCAGTGCGTCGGTGAGACGGTACGACGGTGTGACGGTGCACCGCGGAGCGGTGCCCTGGAGTTTGGACATTTGCCAGATCCCCAGTGCCAAATTAGAACTGTCTTGGTCGTAAACTTAATCGTAAACTTTGTCGAAAAGGCGTGTGCTCTGCGATGGTTTCGATGTTTCCTTGTGGATCTGTGTGTGGTAAGAAAGCTTCTGGGGCAGACCGATGTAACTTCTGGCAAAGAACTGTTAAGGAGAATTGGCGCTATGCTCGCACGGATGTGAAGGCGGCGGAGCACGGCTTCGATAAAGTTTACGATTAAGTTTACGACAAAGGGAGATCAAAACGGAGCCTGGCCAACCCTTCGGGTTGCACACAGCCGCCATCGGGCGTCGCACCGTCGCACCGTCGCACCGTCCTACCGGCTTACCGACACCGGCAACAACACCCGGAAGGTGGTGCCTTTGTTCGGCTGGCTTTCCACTTCGATTCGGCCCTGGTGAGCCTCCACAATCGCTTTGCTGTGGAAGAGGCCAATGCCCAGTCCGTTTTTCTTGGTTGTTTGAA
>CAZCUL010000185.1:0-3035 GCA_964501475.1 uncultured Verrucomicrobiota bacterium
GAACATTACCGTGGCTTCACCTATCTGGTCTATGTGCGCGATTTCCAAACGATCGTGCGCACGCGGGTTCCGGACGGTGAGACGACGGTTGTGCAAAGCTTCTCCAGCCTGTCGGATATGGCCTGCATCACGGTCTCGGTACCGCGCAATCGCTGGTATTTCCACTATGAAGGCGGAGCCCAGTTCGGCGGCACGTTCGAAACCATCGGTTATTGCGGCGCCACGTTCGAAATCGATTCGGGCTCGAAGCCAGACCGATTCGAATTCGCGCCCATCACCGGCCTGCAGCAGGTAAATGAGCCTTTCTCGATCACGATTCGGGCGCTGAACACCGCCGGCGGGCTGGTGACGAATTTTGACGGCACGGTCAACTTGAGCGGGCGGCATGTGGCCAACGGCGCCGACGTGCCCGTTGTGCCGACGGTCCTCTCGAACTTCGTTAACGGCGTCTGGACCGGGCAGGTGACAGCCTTGCAAGCCAGCCTGGGAATGCAATTGCGCGTCCTGGACCTGAGCGGTTCCGAGGGGTTCAGCTCCGAATTTCCGGTCGTCCCCCAAAACGATCTGGTCGTGGTGGTCGAGGACAGGCCAGACCCGGTGGTGGTGGGGCAGCGGCTGATCTATTCGGTCCTGGTCACGAACACCGGTCCCACTACGGCCACCCAGGTGCGTTTAACGAACATCCTTCCAGCCACCGTCAACTTCGCCAGTGTCAGCAGCAGTTCCGGAAATTGCAGCCATGCCGGCGGGATTGTCTCCTGCGACTTTGGAAATCTTGGAGCCGAGGGGCGGACCGTGACCATTGAAGTCATCCCGACGATGCTCGGGACCCTCAGCAACATGGCCACTGTCTATCGCGCCGAGCCGGACGCGGTTGTGGCGAACAATACGGCGGTCGCGGACACGCGAGTGACTTCGCCGATTATTTTCGTGGCCGATTCAAGCCTGATCGAAGGCGATGCCGGCACCAACGAAATGGTCTTCACCTTGACGCTCTCGGTGGCCTCGACCAACACGATTACGGTCAGTTACACGACGGCCAATGGGACGGCGACAGCCTCGGGATCGAACCGCGATTTTTTGGCTGCATCGGGCTCGATCAGTTTTCCGCCGGGAGTGACGAACGCAGAGGTTCGCGTGCGTATTCGGGGCGACCAGTTCTACGAAGGCGACGAGACGTTGCGCCTCCTCTTGTTTGGAGCGATCAACGGCACCCTCGGGAATAACGAGGCGATTGGGACCATTTTGAACGACGACCCCATTCCTGAAGTCGCGGTGGACGATGTAAGCGTCGTGGAAGGGGAAATCGGGACGCGGAACGCGGTCTTCGGAGTCCGCCTTGCGGGTTTCAACGGACTGCCGGTCGTGGTGGAATATGCAACTTCGAACGGAACGGCTGTCGCCGGAATGGATTTCGAGGGTGTGACCAACACCATCACATTCGGTATCGGGACGACGATTGTTACCCAGTTCGTGAATGTGCCTGTCATCGGGGATCGGGTTCCGGAGCCGGACGAAGTTTTCTATCTGAATCTCAGCGTCAGCAATGCAGTGGCGAGCCGCAGCCGGGCCGAGGGGACGATTCTGAATGACGACGGGGCCGGCTTTCTGGACTACTTCGAGTGGAGCGCGGTTTCCTCGCCCCAGGTGCTGGACGAACCGATTCCGGTCACGATTACGGCCCGGGACGTCCTGGGCGGCGTGGTCAGCAACTTTTCCGGAACCATCGCCTTGAGTGGCGCGGCGGGACAACCGCCGGAGATTCATACGCTGCTGGACAGTCCCGCTCACGAGTTCACCGAAAGCGGAGACTTCACGATCGCTTATGAAATCACTCCGAACCGCGACATTCGAGTCACGCACGTCCGCCACTATTCGGGAACCAAGGTATCGATCTGGACGCTCACCGGCACTCTGGTGGCAAGCCAGAATGTGAGCAGCACACCGGGGACCTGGAGGGAAACTCCCTTGACCACGCCGGTGGTGCTCTCGGCCGGCACGACCTACCGGGTGAGCTTCTATTCCGCGGGTCAGTATTATTGGATCCAGAATCCGCCGGCTTCTTTTCCGCATGGCACTCTGGGAGAGGGTTACTTCTCCACCGGGGACGGTTTTCCGGACCAGTCCATTGGCGGGCCGTTTCTGTTTTTCGTCGATTTGCGTTATGAGGCCGGGGCGCCGCCTTCGCCGGTGCCGATCGAGCCCATGGTGGCGGGCGGTTTTGTCGAGGGCGTCTGGACGGGCAACATTGTCATGCGCGCCAAAGGCACGAACGTTTTTTTATCGGCCGACGACGGGGCGGGACATCAAGGCAGCAGCAATCCTTTTAGCGTGGTCGAAGGCGGCGGGACGGACCTGGCCATCACCATGATGGCCGGGCCCGATCCGGTCGGCCTCGGAGGAATCCTGACAAACCTGATTCGGGTCGAGAACCTGGGAACCACTTCCGCCAGTGATGTTGTTGTTTCGAATATCTTTTCCGCGAACATCGCGTTTGACTCAGTGTCGCCCAGCCAGGGGCAATGCACGAATTCCGGAAGTGCGATTCGATGCGCCCTGGGCGAGTTGGCCGGCGGCGCGGCGGCCACGATTACGGTTCTTGCGCGGGCCACGGCTCCCGGCGAGGCCACCAGCAGTGGGACGGTGACTCCGATTGACAACGATCCTGTCCCGGCCAACAACTCGGCCCAGGCCGCGGTTCAGGTGGTCGCGCCCGGCATCACCGTCCTGGACAGCAGCATCACCGAAGGAGACAGTGGAACAAACGACCTGCTGTTCACGGTCATTCTTTGGCCGCCCAGCGATACAAACGTAACAGTCAGTTACACCACTGCCAACGGCACCGCGACCGCCTCGGGATCCAACCGCGACTTTTTGGCGGCTTCCGGGTCCGTGACCTTTCCGCCGGGAACAACGAACCAGACAGTGCGAGTGGGCGTGCGCGGGGACACCCTCTTCGAGCCGGACGAGACCTTTCGCTTGCTGCTCTTTGGCGCGCTGCCCGCAGGCACTCGCATCGACGACAACGAGGCCGA
>CAZCUL010000186.1:0-4515 GCA_964501475.1 uncultured Verrucomicrobiota bacterium
GCCCCGCCGGCCTTGAGGATTGCCAGCAAGCCGACCATCTGTTCGACCGACCGTTCGCAGCACAGGCCAACGATCTTATCCGGGCCCACGCCGCGTTCCCGAAGGCTTGCCGCAAGCAGGTTGGCGCGCTCATTCAGTTCCGCGTAAGAAACTCGTTCCGCGCCGGACTCGACGGCGCAATGGTTCGGCATTCTCGCGGCTTGTGCTTCCACCAGATGAAGAAGGCAGGAATTGCCCGCGGATCCAGAAGGGGGCTTGATTGGAGGTGGATTCGGGAGAGGCGACACCTTCGGCATTGCGTCCTCCTCGGAAGCATTTTTGTTCAGTGGGTCAACTGGCATGCCATGCGGAATTACTTCGTTTCAGGCCGGTTTCCCGGCCCAAAAGCCGGTATGCACCATAACCGAGTCGGTTCAGGGCTGGCAACCTGCATCCGGCCGCCTCCGGGTGGGATCAGATTTCACGCCAAAAGCGGTATTGATGGACGGCACAAGCATTGTGGCCAATGCCCGTCCGCAGCCTGCCAATGAAAGCAGCCTGCAACCACCCGTTGGACGGTGGAATGGCAAGAACATCTGGAGGGCAAGAAGAAACGGCGAACCAAGGTAATCCGTCGCCTCGATCAGCCGTTTGTCGTCACGGTGGCCATTCCGTCACCGTCAGTGACCATGTAAGTTTCGGACGAAGGGATCAAACAGGGTCCCGGCCCGGCGCCAAGATGTCTAAACGCCAGGTACAACCTTTTGTCTCACGTGGGACAAAAGGTTGTACCTGGAGGGAAATCGAACGGTTCACCTTGCCGTGCTTCCCTGCGATGTCCCAAGCGCCCCACGCGGGCGTGTGCCAGTTCCAACCGACGGTGGACGGCACAAGTATGGGGCAACCCGCGTCCATAGCGTGCCGGGAGTGATGGCCATTGACACAGTGAACCGCCTTTGGGAGAAGCACTGGCTGATGCGTGCGAAATTTTTGGCGTTGCTGGCGGTTTTCCTGGGGACTACAGGACTGTTCGGAGCCGAGGTGCGTCTGCCCAGCGACGAAGAGATTCGAAAGATCACGACGGCCATGCCATCGAACGCAGCGGTGAAGCCGGCTAAACCTCGAAAGCTGCTGGTCATTGGGCATAACCCATCGCATCCGCCGGTGCCCTATGCGGCAAAGGCATTTGAAATCATGGGCGAGAGGACGGGCGCCTTCAAGGCGGTCGTCAGCGATGACGGATCGATCTTTGAACCGGAGAGGCTGCGGGAGTTTGATGCGGTCCTGATCAATAACTGGCACGGTTGGAATCCTTTCCTGCCCGTCAGCGGGAAAGAGTTGGCTGAACTGCCGCCAGCGAAGCAACGGGAATTGAAAGAGCGCGAAGCCGGGTTGAGAAGGAGCCTGCTGGACTTTGTGGCCGGAGGCAAAGGAGTGGCGGGTATCCACGCGGCCACGGTGGGCCTGGGCGATTGGGACGAATACTATCGCATGATCGGCGGCCGCTATACCGCATTGCCGTGGATGGAGGCGATCATCAAAGTAGAAGCGCCGGATCACCCCGTCTGCCGGGCCTTTAAGGGAAAGACGTTTCGGATCGAGGACGAGATCTATGAATTCAAAGAACCATATTCGCGCGAGAGCCTTCGAATCCTCCTGAGCGTGGATACTTCCCAAACCACGGCGCCGAAGAGCAGCCGCTACGGCGAACCGATCCGAACGGACAACGACTACGGATTAAGCTGGGTAAGGAGCTATGGCAAAGGAAGGGTTTTTTACTGTGCGTTGGGACATTTTTCCGAGACTTATTGGAATCCGGAAATGCTGCAGCACTTCCTGGACGGGGTGCAGTTCGCTCTCGGTGATCTGGCTGCCGACACCACGCCTACAAAGCGGTTGAAGGAGTGATTTCCTCTATCTCGATGCCGCTACATGCGCCCGGGATAAAGCTCATCCACAGAGCGCCAGTCGTCCATACCTTCGCGCCAATAGAGTGTTTCGGGGGTGATGGAGCCGAGTTCCAGCATTTGCCGGACTTGCAAAGGCGTAAACGGCCCAAGTTGGGCGTCGCTGGCAAACAAGTAAATGGCGGGGGCCTCGGCCGGTTCACCTGCCGCCTCGACGGCGTAGCCAGCTTCGGGAAAACTCTCGGCACGGCGGGGGCTTTTCAAGCGGAGCAGGAATTTGTTGGCCGAAATCAGCGCGAAACCACTCAGGAAGCCGCCCACGTGGGCGGCAAAGGCCACGCCGCCTCCGGACTCGGCCTGGAGATACCCGAGCACCGCAAAGAAAAGGTCTTTGAGGAACCAGAACGAAATGACGAGCCAGGCCGGCAACCAGAACTCGCCGCTCCAGAACCTGAGGAACAGAAAAACAAAGTAGCGGAAGTTGATGCGCGTCTTGTGCAAAAGCAGGACGAATCCGCCGATGCACGCGGAGACCGCGCCGGAAGCGCCTCCCAACGGGATTTCGGAGGCGAAATGCTCCGGTGTGGCCGCAATGTGCGCGAAGTCCGACGCCAACCCGCCCAGGAAATAAAAAACGGCAAAGCGCCATCGGCCGATCAAATCCTCCACGCAAGAGCCAAAGAGGAAGAGGTAGATCATGTTCCCGAGCAGGTGCAGGAAACCGGCGTGAACGAAAACGGTGCTGATGTAGGTGTACCAAATCGATTCGGCCGGAATGAGCCAGAAGTTCTCGATGAAGGCGATCTCGGCATCCTCTCCCCCCTGCAGGATGTAAATGAGCGATGCCAGCCAGACCGCGACATTCACACCCATCAATGTAAAAGTTACTACCGGGTATCGCTCAGCCCGGTATTCTACACCTATGGGAAGGATGAAAAACATCGCCGCGATGCGGTCGCTCGGCCAGCCTATTGAACCAGGGAGACCGGGAGGTGGTCAAGCGAGTCGCTGTTTTGGCTTATTTTCCGGCGCAACTCAGCAATTCTTATTTTACCCGGGAGCGCGGCTGTCCTCCGGCGCAGCAGATGGGAAGCGCGATGACGCGGGAGTATTACCCCAGGCCCTTTCGAGTTCGTTCGTGCTGCGGCTGGGGGACAGCCGCACCCCGCAAAATGAGAGTTGCTGGGCGCAACTAAGGCTTGCTTGCGCGAGCGCCGTTATGGCTTTATCCACGTTAAAAAATCAGCCTGCCGGGTCCTTGTCGGCGAAAGCCAGCCGTGAACGGGGGTTATGGAAGCCGGTCAGCGTATGAACCGCCGAAGGTTAGAAATGTTTTACTCGGGTCGCGTGCAAGGCGTCGGTTTTCGCTATAGTGTCAAGTCCGTGGCCAAGGGATTTGATGTCACGGGGACTGTGCGAAACCTTGCCGACGGCCGGGTGGAATTGAAAGCGGAAGGGGAGGAGAGCGAACTCGAAGCCTTCCGGAAGGCCATCCAGGATTCGGAAGTGGGCGGTTTGATTCGCCAGGAGGAAACGACCTGGGGAGCAGCAACAAAAGAATTTCGCGGGTTTGAGATCATCCATTAGCGGCCCAGCCGCCGAATAGAATGAAGTACGCGGTCATCGCAGACATTCACGCCAATCTGGAAGCGCTGGAAGTGGTATTGAAGGATACCGAGGCGCAGAAGTGCACCCATTATTGCTGCGTGGGCGACGTGGTGGGCTACAACGCCAATCCCAAGGAATGTCTGGATATTATTCGCGACATGGGAATGCCGTGCGTGAAAGGGAACCACGACGAGTATTGCTCTTCGGATGAAGAATTGGAAGGGTTCAATCCGCATGCGGCCGAGGCAGTTTACTGGACTCGGCGGCAACTGACCGAGGAGGACAAGCAATGGTTGCGCGACATGAAATATGTCCGTCTGGTGGCGAGTTTCTCCATGGTGCACGCGACGCTGGATGGACCGCAGCGGTGGGGTTACGTGTTTGATAAGCTGGCGGCTGCGGCCAGCTTTACCTACCAGAATACGGCCGTCTGCTTTTTCGGCCACACCCATGTGCCGGTGGCGTTTGTGCGTGACAGCGTGGTGCGCGGCGGGACTTACTCCAAGTTCAAGGTCGAGCCCGGCCGGAAATATTTCGTGAATGTGGGTAGCGTCGGCCAGTCGCGGGACGGAGTGGCGAAAGCCACTTATGTGATTTACGACCTGGACGAAAGCACCATCGAATTGCGCCGGCTTGATTACGATATCCCCAAAGCGCAAAAGAAGATTCTGGAAGTCGGTCTTCCGGCGCGTCTGGCAGACCGGCTGGCTCTGGGCAAATGACGATGTAGCCGGGCGCGAAGCTCCGGAAACGCAGGGCGGCAGGCTCGTTATTTGAAGATTCTCATTCTCAAGCCAAGTTCCCTCGGCGATGTGGTTCAGGCGCTGCCGGTGTTGCGGCTCCTCAAACGGCACCATCCACAAAGTGAGATTTACTGGTGGCTCGAAACGCACTTGTTACCCCTGCTGGCCGAAGACCCTGACCTGGCTGGGATCATTCCATTTTACCGGAGAGGGTGGGGTTCAATCCGGGTTTGGAGGGAGGCGTGGCGCGCGCTTCGGGAGATTCGGGCCCGGCGGTT
>CAZCUL010000187.1:0-8040 GCA_964501475.1 uncultured Verrucomicrobiota bacterium
CGATCCATCGTCAGGCGCGCCGAATTATCGTCATGCGGCACGTAAGCTTCCCGCAAATAGGCGATGTGCACCTTCGGCTTGCCGTGGATGTCGTGCATCAATTGGCAGAAGCGCTGCAACGCCACGAGCTGCTTCGGGTCCTTCGAGAGCAGGTGGGTCGGTTCGGGAAGGTGCCCCGCCAGCAGCCAGTTGACTGCATCGCGCCGCACGCCGCCCCGCTGCTTCATGATGCAGTTGTTCATCCGGCGCTTGATCTCGAAAAAGACGGGCGTCTCCGGATTATTGTTGTAAAAGCGCAGCCGGAGTTTGAAGCGGTTCTTCTCGCCGTTGATCGTGCTCCAATAAAGCTTTAGATCATCCGAGTCCAGGTAAAGACTATGAACCGGGTAAGAGAAGTTCGGTTTGCCCACCCCGTTTTCGTCCAGCTCCAAATAGGAGCGGACAAAGTCGCGGATCTGCAACGCCACTTCGTCCGTTATAATGTACTTTTGCTCAAAGCGCGAAGTCTGGAGCTTGTCTTTCGCCATAGTTCGTTTCCCAAAAGCATACGCACAACAAAGTCGCGCCAAGTATGCGCGTCGCTGAGGTCCTTATTTGTCACTTAAATGTCACTGCCTTGTCAAGTTTTTGCCAGCGATTTCCTTTGCTGCCAAGCAACTTGCCGCGACCTCTCCCAAGCAGAAAAACTTGACTCCCCGAGGGTAAAGCCCAATCGTTCGAAATCTTTTCCAGCGCCATTGCCGCTGCCGCCGGGGCATTGGCCGGTCCTTTCCACTTGCACTTCCAAATCGTTTCCCTTAGCAATCGTCCCACTCAATACCGAATCGAAACCATTATGCCAGCCGCGTTTCCGAAAGTTAACCGCATTCCGTTCGAAGGTCCAAAGTCAAAAAAACCTCTGGCGTTCAAGTACTATAACCCGTCCGAAAAAGTCGAAGGCAAATCGATGCGGGACCACCTGCGGTTTTCCGTGGCTTATTGGCACACCTTCCGAAATCCCCTTAGCGACCCCTTCGGTGTCGGGACAGCCCTCCGCCCCTGGGACGATGGCTCGAATTCGGTTCGCAACGCCCAAAACCGGGTCCGAGCCGCCTTCGAATTCATCGAAAAACTCGGCGCGCCTTTCTACGCTTTTCACGATCGCGACGTCGCTCCCGAAGGCAAGAACCTCGAGGAGACCAACAACAACCTGGATGCCGTGGTCAAGGTGTTGCAGGCCGAGCAGGAACGCACCGGCATCCAACTGCTCTGGGGCACAGCCTGCCTCTTCGCCCATCCCCGCTACGTCCACGGGGCGGCCACGAGTTGCAACGCCGATGTCTTCGCCTATGCCGCCTCCCAGGTAAAGAAGGCCATCGAGGTCACGCACCAACTCGGCGGGGCGGGTTACGTCTTCTGGGGCGGGCGCGAAGGGTATTCCACACTTTGGAACACGGATTTGAAACGCGAACTGGACCATTTGGCCCGCCTTCTTCACATGGCCGTCGATTACAAAAAGAAGATCGGGTTCAAAGGCCAGTTTTACATCGAGCCCAAACCGAAAGAGCCCACCAAGCACCAGTACGACTCCGACGCGGCGGCCTGCTTGAATTTCCTTCGCGAATACGACCTGCTCGATCACTTCAAGCTCAACCTGGAAACCAATCACGCCACCCTGGCCGGCCACACCATGCAGCACGAGCTCGAAGTCGCCATTGCCGCCAACGCGCTCGGCTCCATCGACGCCAACACCGGCGATCCGATGCTCGGTTGGGACACCGACCAGTTCCCGACCGACATTTATCTGACGACTCAATGCATGCTGGCGATTCTCAAAATGGGCGGGTTCAACACCGGCGGCGTCAACTTCGACGCCAAAGTGCGCCGTGAAAGCTTCGAGCCAATCGACCTTTTCTACGCTCACATCGGCGGCATGGACGCCTTCGCCCGCGGTTTGAAAATCGCCGCTGCCATCCGCCGCGACGGACGGCTGGCGGAGTTCGTGAAGGAACGCTACCGCTCGTGGGACAACGGCCTCGGAGCGCGGATCGAAAGCGGCAAAGCCGACTTTGGAGAGTTGGAGGCCTACATTCTGAAGAAGGGGGAAGCGGCCCCCAATGTGAGCGGGCGCCAGGAATTTCTGGAGAACCTGATCAACGAATTCATCTAGGCGCAGCCTCACCGCCCATCACCGTTTATCTCCATCATTGACTTAGGTTAACCGGCCGGCTATCAACCGCCGTGCAAAAACACATTCAAGGAGGGGGGCTCATGATCGAGCTGCCGAAACTGTTGTTCACTTTCCTGCCGGTCGCGCTGGTTTTTACTATTGTAGAATCGGCGGTTGGTCTGCCGCGGCCGCCCCTCCCGCCGATTCCGGAAGGCACTCTTAGCTCACAGCGGTTTGACGACGCCAGTTTAAGGCCCGGAACCGAGGTTCTCGTAAATGCCGGTGGGCGCCTGGTGGAGAGCTGGAGCGGTTACGCTTTGCAGATGTCGGATACCGAACCGGCCTTGGTGGCCTTTGCCGCCACCAGTCGGAAAGGAAAGGCCAATCTAAGCACGGACGAGGGCGCGATCCGTTTCTGGTTCGCGCCGCACTGGGAGAGCGATAAGGGTCCCGGCTACGAAGCGCGCCTGCTCGAAGTGGGCGCCTGGTCAGCCACGGACAATGTCTCCTGGTGGTCTTTAGTTGTTTCAGCGGACGGTTCGACTATCCGTTTGCTGGCGCATGACGCTTCGCCGCCTCTGGAACTGTTACAGGCACGCATCTCCTGGGCTGCCGGGGCATGGCATCAGGTGGCTTTCGCCTGGTCGCCCCAAGGCACGGTGCTGTTCTTGGACGGCAAGCGGGTCGCGGAAGGTCCGGCTGTCAGTTTAGCGCCAATCTCCAAGTTCGAAGGCAGGGACGGCTTTTGCCTGGGAAGCGATGTTCAGGGGCGACGGCTGGCTCAAGGCGAGTTCGATGAGCTGTACACTTTTGGGCACACCCTTTCCGAGGAGGACCTGCTCTGGAATTATTATTTGAATGCGCCCCGAGCCGAAATGGGGCCCGTATCGCCTGAAGAAGAAGCGCTCTGGATGGAGGCCGCCGCGGCTGCGGCGGAGGAATCCGCTCAATTGTCCCAAACCCCCTCGCGCCCGGACGGACGCGATGCTCTCCTGCAGTCTCAAGGAGAATGCGCCAGCGAATTGCAGATTGTCAGAGGCACCGACAGCGTTGACATCACCATCATCAATGCCACGCCGGGCAAGGTTTACGATCTTTACCGGACGTTTCACCTGGAGGGCAACACGCTCGCGGACGCTCATTGGCAAAAGATTGCCAGCGGCGTCAACGGGCAGACCTTCACCTTTCCCTTATGCACCTATCCGCTTGACTGCGTAGGGCAGGAGCCGGAAGAGGAACCCGGTCCGCCCTCTCCGGTTGTGGCGGAGTTTTATTTGCTGGGGTGCGATCAGGACACGGACGGTGACGGGTTGACCGACGCTTTCGAACGCCTGGTGAACAAGACGGCCATCGACGACGCCGACACGGACGACGACGGTTTTAGCGATTTGCAAGAGGTGAATATTCTGGTAAATGACCTGATGCAGGACTGCGGCAACGAGCAGAACAGCCAGTTTGAAAGCTCCTGCGTTATGCTCAACGGCAACCTCATCGTGGCCTACGTCGATTCCAATCAGGGGGTTTACGGGCTGGGTCAAAATTCGTGCGATCTGTGTTGTCTGCCGGGCGTTACACCGCGTTTTGTCGGCTACTCGGTTTCACTGGATGGCGGAGCGACTTTTCAAGACCAGGGAGCGCCTCCGCTAAGTACCCAGAATCCTTCCGTGACGAACGACGACGGCGATGCAGGCGACCCTGTTTTGGCCGCCGACGAGACTGCCGCGATCGTTTATCTGGCGGGGACCTCGCCGCGGAATGCGGGTTACAAGGGCGTACCGGTCTGGAAATCGACCGATGGGGGAGTCACATTTGGCCAGCCGACGACTGTGCATGATGAAATCCTGAACACGGACAAACCCTGGATTGCCGTGGACAACGCGCCGAATCTTGCCCCAGGCGACGGCCAAGGCGATGTCTATGTTAGCTTCACAAGTTTTGGGCAGTTTCCGCGGATCTGGCTTACTGTGTCCACCGACCAGGGAGCAACCTGGAGCACGCTACAACAGGTTCAGAACGACGGACCATTCCCTTCCTCTGCGATTCCGGTTGTCGGTGCCGATCATGTGGCCTATGTCTTTTGGTTCGAACGGCAGGACGTCGGCGGAAACATCCTGAATACCTTGAAAGTACGCAGCGTATTCAATCACGGGACGATCTTGGATAATGACATTTTTACGGTCCGCTCGCTCATCACGACAGACCCGGTTGGTGGGAATCTGAATTTGAAGCGCAGCAACGATGCAGACGACAGCGACACCTTTCGCGCGTTTCCACTTCCAGTGCCTGCCGCGAATCCGAATGCGAATAAGGCGGGCCATCTTTATGTGGCTTATGCCGACAAAGCGCAGAACTCCGATCCCAACGACCGGGCAGACGTCTTCTTAGTCAAATCCACCGATGAGGGCGCAACGTGGTCGGACCCGCCTGTGCGCCTGAGCACGGTTCCGGACAATGATCAATGGATGCCGGTGTTGGCGGTTAAGCCCGACGGCACCAGACTGTTTGTCGCGTGGTATGACCGGCGCGACGATCCAAACAACTCGTTGATTCATGTCTATGGGCGCTTTGCGACGATCGCCAGCAACGGTGACGTTATCTTTGATCCGGGCGATTTCCGCATTACCACGGTTAACTTTCCGCCCGTGTTTGCCGGAACGCTGCCGGAGAATCAAATCATAGGCCACTATGACCCGGTGTATCCGCCGGAGGCGGTGGATCTCTATTGGCACTATTGCAATTATGGCTGGCAAGCGCCACCGCCGTCTGGAGATCCAGACATTTGCCAGACGGCGCCCACTTACCGAGATCACGTCGGAGAATATAACGGCGCTTGGGCGGAGGCAGAGTTTGTCTATCTGACGTGGACTGACTACCGACTTCGCTCCCCGGGCAGTCGGTATGGCAGATATCAATCGGACAGTCGAATGGTCAAGCTTTCGTGGTTCCAGTGAAAGAAATCGCCTTCATGAAGACTCTTCCAATTTGCTCGATCACCTATTTAGCTGCGGCTTGTATAGTCAATGCACAGGGAATCTTTGAACTAAAAAACATTAATCCCGCTTATGGTGTGGATGCTCCTGTTTTCGATGCCGGCGGCGTGCCGCTTGCCGGATCCAACTATCTGGCCGAGCTATGGGGGGGGGCGACCCCTGACTCTCTTGTTCCAGGACTTGACGAAAACCAAGCCCGGCATCGCGTGATAACGCCGTTCTTTAGCGATGGTTATTTCCTTGAAACGACTGGTGTTATAGTTTTGGAAACCACCCCTCCAAGTTCCCTCGACGCCTGGTTGCAGGTGCGGGCTTGGGACGCAAGGCTAGGTGCAACCTACGAAGACGTTGTCGCCCTCGGCCTTGGCGGCTATGGCGAGTCACCCCTGTTTTTTGCCCGTGGCAGTCCGATCTCCCCGAACCCATTTCTGCCCGCCCCACTCATCGGTCTCGAATCCTTCAGCTTGCGGGAAGTGGTGCCGGAACCTCGTTCCTGGGCGCTCTTGACTCTGGCTGGTGCGGGCGCCTTCTGGGCCTGGTGCCGCAGGGCGGGGCGGGGCCAGCACCCGAAATAAGTATATCAGCGGCAACGTTAGAGTCGCGTTCCAGACAATGACCAATGGATGCCGGTGTTGGCGGTCAAGCCCGACGGCACCAGACTGTTTGTCGCCTGGTATGACCCGCGCGACGATCCAAACAACTCGTTGATTCATGTCTCTGGGCGCTTTGCGACTATCGCCAGCAATGGAGACGTTATCTTTGATCCGGACGATTTCCGCATTACCACGCTTAACTTTCCGCCCGTGTTTGCCGGAACGCTGCCGGAGAATCGAATCATAGATCACTATGACCCGGTGTATCCACCTGAGTTGATTGATCTGTATTGGCATTATTGCGATGACGGGTGGCAGACAGGCGTTTGCCGGACGGGGGACCCTACATAGGACATGTGGGCGAATACAACGGAGCGTGGGCGGACGAACAGTCTGTCTATTTCACTTGGACCGACTATCGCCTTCGGTCACCCGGCATTCGATATGGCAGATATCAATCAGATATTCGAATGGTTAAGCTGCCGTGGCCGCAATGAGAAGTTTCTCTATGATAAAAACGTTAACTGTGTTGACTGCCTCGCTGGGCGCAACTTTCGTTGTTCAGGGCCAGGGGTATTTCCAAGTGCAGAATTTTTATCCTCCCGCGGGCGTGGATGCGCCCGTTTTTGGTGCCTTGGGTGTCCCTCTGTCCGGCTCGAATTACCTGGCTGAGTTGTGGGGAGGCGCTACGCCCGATTCGCTTGCGCCCGCAGTCGATTTTAACCAGCTTCGGCACCGTATTATTACGCCGTTTCTAATTGATGGCTACTTCGACTCTAGGGGAGCGGTTGTATTGGAGACTGTTCGATTCGAAGAGGCCTGGCTTCAAGTGCGGGCATGGGACGCGCGCCTCGGCTCGACTTATGAAGAAGTGGTCGCCTTGGATCTGGGAGGTTACGGGGAGTCGCCGGTATTCCTTGCCGAAGGCAATCCTGTGTTTTCCACCCCCCACCCGCCCGCCCCGTTGATCGGCCTGCAATCCTTCAGCCTGCGAGAAGTGGTGCCCGAGCCACGTTCCTGGGCGCTCTTGGCTCTGGCTGGCGTAGCGGCCTTCTGGATATGGCGCAGCCCCCGACGGCGCGGCCCGCAGTCGGAATGACTGTCTCGGAGGGGCAACGAGGAACGCCTGTGCGCCTGAGCACGGTTCCGGACAATGATCAATGAATGCCGGTGTTGGCGGTCAAGCCCGACGGCACCAGACTGTTTGTCGCGTGGTATGACCGGCGCGACGATCCAAACAACTCGTCGATTCATGTCTATGGGCGCTTTGCGACCATCGCGAGCAATGGGGACGTTCATTTCGAATTGAACGATTTTCGCATCACCACCGTGAGTTTTCCGCCTGTGTTTGCGGGTACGCTGCTGGAAAATGGAACTATTGGTCACTATGATCCGGTCTATCCTCCAGATGATGTTGATCTGTATTGGCATTATTGCGACGACGGCTGGCAGGCAGGTGTTTGCCGGACGGCAGACGCCTACAGAGGGCATGTCGGCGAATACAACAGAGCATGGGCGGACGAACAGTCTGTCTATTTTACTTGGACCGACTATCGCCTTGCGTCACCCGGCACCCGCTATGCGAGAAATCAATCGGACATTCGAATGGTAAAACTTCCATGGACTAAGTAAGTTGGGACGATTTTGTATGAAGCTGTTCGCAACTCCGTTGCTCACGTGGTTCACTGGGTGCTCTCTTGTTTATGGTCAGGGTTTGTTCGAACTTCAGAATTTTAATCCTTTCTACGATGTGGATGCCCCTATTTTTGATGCTCACGGTGTCCCGCTTGCTGGTTCAGATTACTTGGCGGAGTTGTGGGGAGGAGCTACACCGGAGGCACTTGAGCCGGCATTGAGCGGTGGTAATTTTCAAACCCGGCTCATCACGCCTTTTAGGAGCGACGGTTATTTCCGTGGAAGTAGTGTCGTCGTATTGGAAACCACCCCTCCGGGTTTTCCCGACGCCTGGTTGCAGGTGCGTGCCTGGGACGCAAGGGTGGGTGCAACCTACGAAGACGTTGTCGCCCTCGGCCTTGGCGGCTATGGCGAGTCACCCCTGTTTTTTGCCCGTGGCAGTCCGATCTCCCCAAATCCATTTCTGCCCGCGCCACTCATCGGTCTCGAATCCTTCAGCTTGCGAGAAGTGGTGCCCGAGCCTCGTTCCTGGGCGCTCTTGGCTCTGGCTGGCGTAGCGGCCTTCTGGATATGGCGCAGACCCGACGGCGCGGCCCGCAGGCGGAATGACTGTCTCGGAGGGGCAACGAGGAACCGCCTGTGCGCCTGAGCACGGTTCCGGACAACGATCAAT
>CAZCUL010000188.1:0-8576 GCA_964501475.1 uncultured Verrucomicrobiota bacterium
CCGGGCAAGCTGGCGGACCTGGTAATCGTCTCACAAAACATCTTTGAAATGCGGCCCGAGGAAATCGAAAAGACGCGCGTGCTTCTGACGGTCGTGGACGGCAAAGTGGTTTTTGAGGGAGCGATGGATTGAGACGGACCGTCGGTTGAGAACCCCCTCCTGTTGTCATCAGCCGACGAAAGCGGATAACCGAATGAGTATTGAAGCCGCGAGCTTGAAGCAGCGTCATTCATTTCATGCATCGGCGGTTTCGGTGGGTCTGCGTTGTCCTCGGCATTTTTCTGGTCGCGGCGGCAGTGGTGTCGTGGCCATCGTTTCCGCCCGAACGGATCCCGTTGTCGGATGGCAAGGAACTGCGCATTCTCAAGGTCAATCTTGGGACCAATCACGTTTTCTCGCTCGAACCGTCTTGGAAGCGAGGCCTGCGAGCGATCCTTCCGGAGAAGTGGCAGCAACTGCTCGGTACCTTTCAGGGTCAGCGCTTCCAAACGCGGCACGATTCATTAGTGATCTGGTGCCAGGTTTGGGAACCCGCCTCCGGCAGGATATTCAACTCGTGGATAGCGAAGCTGAGCGCCGTCCTGGCTGGCAACCAAACGGCGCCTGAAGTGAATCATCGAGTCCGGGGCGACATTGTCGCAGTGGAGTTCCGCTGTTTCGCCCGGGATGTGAAATATCCATCCTTTCAGGCGCTCAGGGGCACCAACATCATTCAGTTCAGCGTCCGAAACCCGCGCCCGGCGCGCGCTGAGCGATGGACCGCAAAACCATTGCCGCAAACGAACCGCCTGGTGCATACGGATATTGTGCTTGTACAGCAGCCGCGTTCGGACTTCGGCCGGCCCGTGGGCTCCCTGCGGTTGCGGGTTCGTGACGCGGGCGGTGGGCCGGCGGGTTGGATGGACTGGCGGGCAACAGCTATCGATGCGCTCGGCAATTGGTCCAACGTTGCGAGAGGAGGCTATCCGCTGGCGATATCGTCCGACCATCTGACGCTTTCGCGCGCTCACCCCTGGAAACTGCTGGTCGAAGGCCACGAGTTCCTATCGGCCGGGTTCGTGTCGCATCCGACAAACGCAGGTTGTATCGTTCTTCCGATCCCTCCGCGCGCGGAGAGGCTGGGCGTGCGTTTCATCATGTTGACCGGAGCGGGCTCGTATCGCATCACCAACGGCAACGTAACCAGGACGACCACGCGCATCGCTGCCACAACTCCGCTTTTAAAATTCTCTCAGGCGCGGGCTGCCCGGAATTGGTCTTTCGATTTGGAAGCGAACGCTCCAGGCATTCTCTGTTTGTGGGAACCGCCTCTCGCCGCGGGACCCGCATGGCGCGCTCGCCTGCGCGAACGGGTGACACGGGATCGAGGTCGAATATTCTGGCCGAAGGAAAGCGTGGCGGCGACCACTTCAATCAAAGGTGTCGAACTCACGGCGGGGTTTTTTGTGCCGCGATTGCCAACGGTTACCACCAACCTGGAAGTGGAAATCATCGCCAGCCATAACGCCGAGTTTATCATCGAGCCGTTCAGCCATTGATCCAGGCCGCGCGAATTGATCGGAGCGCGACTCTCCCCAGCCGCAGCGCTCGCGGATGTGAAAGGCGCCCGGGGAGTTTCTATCGCGATTTCCCATCCCGGGCGTCACTGCCTTCTGACGCCGCGCCGACTGGCAGTCGGCGAGACGGCAGGTTGGCAACCTGCGTTATGGGTCTATGGAAAGCGAGAACCTCCAAAACCTGGACGCGAATCGAGGCCATGAACCGGAAGTTCTGGAGTGCGCCGGGCAGAGCGCAGCGGCGACGGCGCTTTTGGCTCCGGCTTCTGCCACGACCGGCAAAGCCAAAGCGGTGTCGCTCCCGCTGTGGCGGGATTGCCACCGCAGTCCAAATCTAGCCACATTGCAGCACGGTGGAAAGGAGCTCTTCGGCGCCCTCATGGTAGCTGCTTGCCAGCCGGGCCGTTTTGAGGAAAGCTGGCCTCTCTTTGCTTATGAAGACAGTTGCTTTGAATCGACCACGTCCGCCAAGCAAGCAGGGCCGGGTTGTTCATGAACGCGAGCATTCGTCGATCGTCGTGGATGGCCCGGAACGCGCCGCCAGCCGCGCCATGCTCTACGCCGTCGGGTTCACCAGCGAGGATTTTAAGAAACCGCAGATCGGGGTTGCCTCGACCTGGGGCATGGTCACCCCGTGCAACATGCACATCAATCAACTCGCCGAAAAAGTGGCGGACGGCATCAACCAGTCCGGCGGCAAGGCCGTCATCTTCAACACCATTACCATTTCCGACGGTATTTCCATGGGGACCGAAGGAATGAAGTATTCGCTGGTTTCCCGCGAAGTGATTGCCGATTCGGTGGAAACGGTGGCCGGCTGCGAAGGCTTTGACGGTTTAGTCGCCATCGGGGGTTGCGACAAGAACATGCCGGGCTGCCTGATGGGCCTGGCGCGATTGAACCGGCCCGCGGTGTTTATCTATGGCGGAACGATCCTGCCGGGATGCTTCAATGGCAAAGCAGTAGATGTGGTTTCGGTTTTCGAAGCGGTGGGGCAGCACGCGAACAATCAGATCTCCGACAAGCAGCTTTCGCAATTGGAGGCGTGCGCCATTCCCGGCGCCGGATCCTGCGGCGGCATGTACACCGCCAATACCATGGCCTGCGCCATCGAAGCCCTTGGAATGAGCCTGCCGAACAGCTCGGCCCAGGCCGCTGTCTCTCCTGAAAAGAGCGAGGACTGCGCGCGCGCGGGCGACGCGGTCATGAACCTCATGAGGCTGGGCATCAAGCCCCGGCACATCATGACCCGTAAAGCATTCCAAAATGCCATCACCGTTGTCATGGCCCTCGGCGGCTCCACCAACGCCGTCTTGCATCTGCTGGCCATGGCCCAGGCCGCGCGCGTAAAGTTAAGCATCGACGACTTTACACGCATCGGACGGCGCGTGCCTGTCCTCGCCGACCTGAAGCCGAGCGGAAAATACGTCATGGCGGAGCTGGTTCGCATCGGTGGACTAACGCCTCTGATGAAAATGCTTTTGGAAAGAGACCTCCTGCACGGCGATTGTTTGACGGTGACCGGCAGGACACTCGCGGAGAATCTGGCCGATGCGGGCGACTACCCTCGGGGGCAGGATGTCATTCGGTCCTTCGATAATCCGGTCAAAAAGAGCGGCCACATCGTTGTGCTTTACGGAAATCTCGCGCCCACCGGGGCGGTGGCCAAAATCAGCGGCAAGCAAGGACTTCGATTTACAGGTCGGGCCCGTGTGTTCGAGTCCGAAGAAACGGCGCTGACAGCTATTCTCGCCGGCATTGTGAAAAAAGGTGATGTGGTTGTGATCCGTTATGAGGGGCCCAGAGGCGGGCCTGGCATGCGGGAGATGCTCTCGCCTACTTCGGCCATCATGGGAAAAGGTCTGGGAAAGGACGTGGCGCTCATTACAGACGGGCGCTTCTCCGGCGGCAGTCACGGTTTTGTGGTCGGTCACGTGACGCCTGAAGCGTTCGTGGGCGGGCCCATCGCCATCGTTCGCCATGGGGACCCGATTACCATCGATGCCGAGGAGCGCAAAATCACGCTCGAGCTGCCGGCGCGGGAGATCAAAAGCCGCCTGGCCAAATGGAAGCCGCCGGCGCCGCGCTACCAAAGGGGGGTCCTGGCGAAATACGCGAAGTTGGTCAATTCGGCCCACCTTGGCGCGGTGACAGACGCGGACCTGTGACAGCGCGGGTCATCCTCTCCTCGACCGAGCGAAGAGAGGGATCGGGACGAGAATCGGGAACCTTCGTGGTTTGCTCCTGTTTGGCAAACACGCCCTGAACGTCGGTTGCTAACGGGCAGGGGCAGGCGGTGGGCTGGTGAGGGCCGCCCTGCCTTGAGCGCATTCCAGCTCTTTCCTCTTCCCCCCTTTGGGCCGCTCTCATACTTTGCGGCCCATGCATGACAGACTCATCAGCCTGCTCGGTCTGGTGGTTTTTCTCGGGCTGGCCTGGGCCGCTTCGATGAATCGAAAGCAGTTCCCCTGGCGAACCGTCGCAGCCGGATTGGCGCTTCAGTTCCTCTTTGCCCTGCTCATTCTCAAAACGCGGATCGGAAAGGAGATTTTTACCTGCGCCCAGTTGGCGGTGCAGGTTCTGAACGATGTCGCCAACGAAGGCGCCAAAATGGTCTTTGGCCCGCTGGCGGACCAGCCATTCCTGACGGAGCAGTGGGGGCCGAATAATGCCGTCATCTTTGCCATTTTTATCACCGCGACGATCATCGTGGTCGCTGCGCTATCGTCGCTCCTCTATCACTGGGGCCTCCTTCAACTGGTGGTGCGGGGAACGGCCTGGATCATGCGGCGGCTGATGCGGACCAGCGGGAGCGAGAGTCTGGCCGCGGCCGCCAACATTTTCATGGGCCAAACGGAGGCGCCGCTTGTCATCAAACCCTATCTCGCAGGAATGACCCGGAGCGAATTGATGGCTCTGATGACAGGCGGCATGGCGACAATCGCCGGCGGCGTGGCTGTAGTGTATGTGGCCTTGGGCGCCAATGCCGGACATCTTCTGAGCGCATCGGTCATGAGCGCACCGGCGGCATTGATGATCGCCAAAATCATGCTGCCGGAAACCGGGCGGAGTCCGACGGCCGATGCGGCGGAGGGCAAGGTTGAGCGCACCACAACCAACAGCCTGGACGCGCTTTGCCGCGGGGCAAGCGACGGAATGATGCTTGCCCTGAATGTGCTGGCAATGCTGATCGCGTTTGTCGCGGTTGTTGCCCTCGTGAATTTGGTATTGACCGCCATTCAACGGGAATTGGGCGTGAGCGAGCCGGTCACATTGCAAAGCATCTTTGGCTGGTTGAATGCCCCATTTGCCTGGCTGATGGGTGTGCCGCCCAAGGACTGTCTGCTGGTTGGCCAGGTCCTGGGGGAACGAATTGTCCTGAACGAATTCATCGGATTTCTCACTCTGACCCGGCCTGAGACGCGCGGGCTGCTCGACGAGCGCAGCTTTACGCTCGCGACATACGCATTGTGCGGCTTCGCCAATTTCGCGAGCATTGCCATTCAGATTGGCGGGATCGGCGCCCTCGTTCCCGACCGGCGGGCGGACCTGGCGCAGTTGGGTTTGCGGGCGATGGTGGCCGGCTTGCTCACCTGCTACCTGACCGCGACGGTGGTGGGCGTTTTGATTTAGATGCCTGGCATCTGGGGACAGTCGCGCTCCTGTGCATGAACCGTGCTGCGGAGGCAGCTCAATTTGGACTGCGGTGGCAAGCAAAGCGCGACACCGCTTTGGCTTTGGCGGTCGTTGCAAAAGCCGGAGCCAAAGCGCCGTCGCCGCTGCGCTCTGCCGGCGCACTCCCCAACGTATTCTTCCGGTTCATGGTCCCGAAGCGTTCGCGAAAGCGGATGGAGACTATGCACAACCCCGTAATCCAGGTTGCCAGCCTGCTGTTTCGCCGACTGCCAGTCGGCGCGCGTCAGAAGGCAGTGACGCCCGGGAATTGGCAATCAGATTGGAAGCCGCGATACAACCTCCCCAGCGCCTTTCCTGGTCGCGAGCGCTGCGGCTGGGGACAGCCGCAGTCCGATCAATTCTCGTGATTGGCCACCCATACTTCGCTCCGCTCCGATGCCAGGCCGCCATCTGTCAGCCCGTTTAGCTCAATCTTCTTGCCCTCCAATGTTCTTGCCATTCGCTTACGTGGCTTTCAATCCGACTAGCACAAACCCGCCGAGAAAGTCCGCCTCAACCTTTAGCGGCAAGAGAATCAGGGGCAAGAAAGTGCGAAGCTCAATCACAACCCGTTCGAGGAGCTGAATTCTCTTTTGCGCCGCGGCCAAACCTGCTTTAGTGAATTGGAGTCGGGCTGATGAGCGCAACTGTCAGAATCATCCTTTATGCAGTGCTGGCAATTTGCCTGGCGGTGTTTGCCTGGCGTTTTGCCTCCACTTACTCAAAATCTGCAAGCGATTCTTCCACTGCTCTGACCTCGGAAGAGCCGCTCAATGAAGAGGGCCGGATTCGCACGCCCTCGAAGCGATCTGCCCAATGGATGACTTATGCCATCCTCGGTTTTTTTTCCCTGGTGGGTCTCAGCATCCTGGCGGCGCGGGATATTTCGCGGTTCGCAGCCAGTCGAGCCGAGGAGTTCATTGTGAGCGACGACGGGGAAGGCCTGCGCGACCCTGAATACGAGGAAGCCGAGAAGGTTTGGGTCAATGGGAATCACCTGGAGGCCATTCAACTGATGCGCGATTACCTGAAGGAGAATCCGCGCCAGCTTCACGCCGCTTTGCGCATTGCGGAGATTTACGAGAAGGACCTGGGCAACCATCTGGCGGCTGCCCTCGAATACGAGGAAGTCTTGAAACAAAAACTGCCGCCGGAACGCTGGGGCTGGGCTGCCATTCACCTGGCCAACCTTTATTCAGGCAAGCTTGGCAAACCGGAACAGGCAGTCGCACTCTTGCGCCGGATCGACGCCGAATACGGCGAGACTGCCGCAGCCCGCAAAGCCCGGCAGCGCCTCAAGGAAATCACCGGCGAGGAAGCGCCCGCCGCCCCGCCTTCCGACCAGCAATCCTTCAAGTTGCCCCCGGGATTCACGCCCAAGGAGTGACCTTCCAGAGCCGGGCGCGCCGCATCAAAACCTAAAACGAGCATGACCGATCCCTATATTCAAAACTTGTTCGCCGAACGAATCGGCGGCCGGCAATACGGCAAATCCACAGCCATCTACAAATTCGAGAAAATCAAACGCGCCAAGCGCGCCGCTTTGGCAGCCGATCCCGGAGCGGAAATCATCGACATGGGCGTCGGCGAGCCCGACGAAATGGCCTTTCCCGAAGTCGTCGATCAACTCCGCCAGGAAGCGGCCAAACCGGAGAATCGCGGCTATGCCGACAACGGCGATATGGTCTTGAAGGAAGCTGCCGCCCGTTATTTGGATCGGGTTTGTGGCGTCAAGGGCATCCATCCGGAGACTGAAGTCCTCCATTCCATCGGCAGCAAAGCGGCCCTGTCGATTCTTCCGGCGGCGTTTGTGAATCCTGGAGATTACGTGTTGATGACCATGCCCGGTTACCCGGTTTTCGGCACGCACGCCAAATACTACGGCGGGCAGGTCCATCATCTGCCTTTGACCCGCGAGAATCATTTCCTGCCGGACCTGGCCGGTGTCCCGGCGGAAATCCTGCGCAAGACCAAAGCGCTCGTCATCAACTATCCGAACAACCCGACCGGTGCGAGCGCCACACCCGATTTCTTCGAACGGGTGGTGGCCTTCGCGCAAAAGCACCGGATCATTGTCATTCACGACGCGGCCTACGCGGCCCTCGTGTTTGAAGGCGAACCGCTCAGTTTTCTGTCTGTTCCCGGCGCGAAGGAGGTGGGCGTGGAACTGCATTCCACCAGCAAGAGTTTTAACATGACCGGCTGGCGCTGCGGCTTTGTGGCCGGCAACGAATGGATCGTGAAGGCCTACGGAGACGTGAAAGACAACACCGACTCCGGGCAGTTTCTGGCCATCCAACACGCGGCCGCCTATTGCTTCGATCACCCCGAGATCACGCAAAACATTGCCGCCAAATACTGGCGGCGAATGGATTCGCTCGTGGCCGTGCTGCGGGAGTGCGGCTTTGACGCCGCCACGCCTCGGGGATCCTTCTTCCTTTACGTTCGGGCGCCCAAGGCGGCCATCAACCCGGACGGATCGAGAGCCCAATTCAGCAACGCCGAAGAAGTCTCCCAATGGCTCATCACCGAGAAATACATTTCGACCGTGCCCTGGGACGATGCCGGACCGTATCTGCGATTCAGCGTCACCTTCACCGCCCGGGACGAACCTGCGGAGAGGCGTGTCATGGACCAGTTGCGGGAGCGGCTTTCCGGAGTGCGATTCGAATTCCAGGCGGCTTCCTAAAAAGTCGGCGAGACTCCGGTCAACGTAGGGCGGGCGTCCCGCCTGCCCAAGCAAGCCTCTTAGGCTTGCCGGTCAGTTCCGCACAGAATGTCCAAGACCCCCCGGACTGGCGTCTCGCCTCTCCGATGTTGGGAGGCGCTTGGGCGTGCCCGTCTCCCGGTGTTTGATCTTACATTGTGTCACCAGATTCCGCTCGGTAATCTCGGCGCATGAAGACAGTCTCCGTGCTCCTGGGCAGCGCCGCTCTTGCGGTCCAATCAAGCGGCGCCGAACCTCCGCCATTCGATGTCCCCGCCCGCACAGCAGCGGGCGGAATGGCTGCGCCGCTGAACGCGGCGCTGACGGCGCAGCGCGCCGTCCCTACCCTGATCCGGACCGCGGGCCTCTGGCCCGCAGCGCTCTGGCCGCAACAGTGCCTTCGGGAGAATCAGCGCGTTGGTCGCTTTCAAGCCGCTGCGGCTCAGGAGAGCCGCGGTCCGACCGAACCGCCGGGTTCATGGTCACAATGCAGGATTCCGAGATCGTCGAAACTCTCCATGAGCCCGTGCTGCGCTGTGGGTGAATTTGGACTGCGGTGGCAAGCGAAGCGCGACACCGCTTTGGCTCTGTCGGGCGTGGCAGAAGCCGAAGCCAAAGCGCCGTCGCCGCTGCGCTCT
>CAZCUL010000189.1:0-5252 GCA_964501475.1 uncultured Verrucomicrobiota bacterium
GAAATTTCACCGGCTGAGTTCAAGCAATTCATCGGTCCGGACATGCGCCTCAGCCAGGTCGAGTATGCTCCCAAACCCGACTCCGCGAACATCTTTTCGTTTTACATGGGACGAAACACGCCGGAACGGAAGGATTACATCATGGACAATCTGGTGGTGCCGGTGGAGGAATAGCGTCGGATCTCGGGGTCTCCCGGCGCGCGGCCACTCCAGCAATCGAAGTCGGGAAACGAACCTTCCCATTCCGACGATGCTGAGAGCTTTCCCAGGTCGGTCCCACAGTTTCCGGAGCGACTCGTTTCTGGAGCCTGCCTGAAACAGAAAACCCCCTCCCCGTTGGCGACATAACGGAGGAGGGGGTTGGGGGTGGGTGGAACTGCGGGACGAAATTCAACCGGACCAGGGTGGGGGCGGCGCTCCGTGCCGCCCCCTGGTCACGATTCCCCGCGCCCTTGCATCCCTGCAAGAACGGGGAAAGCTGCTGATCATTTCAAAGTGCATGCGATGATTTTATTCGTTGATGCCCCAGCGCGGAACCCCCGCGCCGGTATGGAGGATGTCGTCGAGCACCGGCGTGACGCGCCGCGCCCGTTCCGTAATCGAATCCACTGAGTAACGCGGCTTCTCGCTCTCGAGATCAAAGGTGTGCGCGAAGAAATCCATCTTGGCCACGCGGGCGATTCTTTGGAGGTAGAGTTGGACTGCTGAAGGGGCTCGGTCCGCCGGTTCGTTTCCCCCAATGAGCGCCACCAGCGCGCTTTTGCGATCATCCTTGCGCGGCACCCAGGTCTCGATCCATTTGCGGGCGGATTCCGACAGCGCGTCGCCGGAACGAAGGGCCAGAATAAGCATGTTCGCATCCGCAGCAGCGTCTCCGGCCTGGTCGAGCAAAACCGGATCGCGCAAGAGGCCCAGCCTCCACCAGGAGCATTGAAAGTCGTAATCGTCCAGGAGGTTTTGAGCGAGATGATCGTAAAGCTGCATCGCCTGGTTGCGGGTCGCGGTGTCTTCGTAGGTGAGGACCAGGTCGAACGGGTACTTGGGCTCCCAGAACGAGGTTTCCTGCCGCGCCGGTGCAGTTGAGTTATTCATAATTGCGTCACGGTCCATGTTTCATTTCAACGTTCTCTTTGCCGCATCCCTCAACAACTGTTCTTGCGCCCGGACCATAGCGACCCGTTTTTGCCTCGCCCGGCTCAAGAATCTCGGCGCCACTCGGCTCCATGGGGCAGCACGTGGCATTTTCAATTTCAGCCAAAGAGAGGCAACACGACCGACTACGGATTTTTCATGTCCGGGAAACTACGGATGGGGCAGAGGCAGGCCGGGCTGCGGCTCAGTGCAGCTTCACGATGCCTTCCGCGATGGCGTGCCGGGTGAGACCGGCGACCGTGCGGATGGAAAGTTTGCGCATGACGCGTTCACGATGTGTTTCGACGGTTCGGACACTGACGCCCAGCTTGCGGGCAATTTCCTTGTTGCTCAGCCCTTCGGCGATCAGGATCAATACTTCCCGCTCGCGGGCAGTCAGCGCGTTCGCAGTCGAGGTCGCGTCCTTCGTCTTTTTCGCTTTTCCATTAACCAGTTCATCGAGCAGCACACGGTTGGCAATCGGACTGAAGCACGCTTCGCCTGCATGAACGAGCCGAATGGCGCGGACCAGTTCTGCGGGAGCAGTGTCCTTAAGGAGATAACCGCGTGCGCCCAGGCGAACGAGCTGTGAGATGTACTCCCGGTTGTCGTGCATGGTCAGGACCAGGACCTTCGAGTCTGGCGCGCGCCGTCGCAATTGCCCCATGGCATGCAGCCCGTTCATCGTGGGCATGCTGATGTCCATGAGGATCACGTCCGGGCGGTGGAGTTGGGCTTGCCGGACGGCCTCTTGTCCATTGGAGGCGTCGGCCACGACTTCGAATCCTTCCTGCGCAGACAGATGGGATTTGATCCCTTCCAGGACGATCGGATGGTCATCCACCAGGAGCAGCTTTATCTTTTTCTTTCGACTTGGTTTCACCTGATCGTTTCGGTGTGTTCGTTGGAGGAAGCAGGGGAATATGCACGGTGAGGGTCGAGCCCGATCCCTGCTTCGACTCGATGAGCAACGTGCCGCCCAATGCAGCAGCCCTTTCCTTCATGTCCACCACCCCCATCCCGGCACGTCCCGGACGCGCACCCCGGACGTTGTCCGGATCAAAGCCGCGGCCATCATCCCAAATCACTGCCATGAGGCTCCCGGCTTTCCGGGTAATGGTGACACTCCCCTGGCTGGCGCCGGAGTGCTTTTCGATATTCGTCAAGGCTTCCTGAATGATGCGGTAAAGATTCAATTCGACTTCGCCCGGGAGCTTGAGCCTGGGGGGAAGCCGTTCGCAGGAGACATCCAGCCTGATACCGGTGCGCTCCCGGAATTCGCTGCACAAGGTGCGAAGGGCGGGGACGAGCCCCAAATCATCCAGCTCGCTGGGACGGAGGTTTTGTGAGATCCGCCTCACTTCCTGCATGGCCCGGTCCAGAAAGTCGCGCGCCTTTTGCACATCGCCCGCGACATTCTCGTGCCCTTTGTGGACGCGTTCTTCGATCGACAGAATCCGAAACTTCACCGAAGAGAGAATCTGATTGACGCTGTCATGAAGTTCGCGCGCCACGCGACGGCGCTCTCCTTCCTGGGCTTCCAGGATTAAGCCGGGAAGACTGCGCAGCGTCTCCTCCGCCTGCTTCCGTTCGGTGATGTCCCGCCAAACCATGACCGCGCGCTGCGGCTGCTCCGCGGAGTCAAAAATCCAGGTCGTGACCGCTTCAAAGGTGCGCCACCGGCCGTCCCGATGCCGAACTCGAAATTCCGCGGAATGACTTTCCCGGCGCGCCCGGGCGTCTTGCCAGGATTGCCGGAGAGCCGACTGGTCGTCAGCGCTGACCAGGGCGGCGCAATCGGCTCCTGCCAGTTCTTCGGCCAGGTAACCCAGACCGTGCCGAAAGGAGGGGCTGGCGTAAATGAAACGACCCTCTGGATCGAGCAGGCTGATCAGGTCGCGAGTATTTTCCGTGATCAAGCGGTATTGTTCTTCGCTCCGCCGCAGCGCCTCTTCCGCCCGGGACTTTTCACGCTCGGCCGCCTTCTTTTTGAGGACATTGATGAGGGATGAGGGCAGACGTTTCAGGCTGGCTTTGAGGATGTAATCGTCCGCGCCTTCCTTGATGCATTCCACTGCCACCTCTTCAGAGCGAGTCCCGGTTACAAGGATAAAGGGAACGTCGTAGCCACGCTCCTGCAGAAGCCGGAGCGCTTCCAGGGCGTTGAATTCCGGCAAGGTGAAATCGGATAAAATGATGTCTGGAACCGACTTCTGAAGCTCTGCGATAAACTCTTCCTTGCTTTGCAGGCGGCGCGCCGAAAAGGAAATCGATTCGCTCCGCAGCTCGTTCTCGATGGCATCCGCATCCTGTGGAACGTCTTCGACAATGAGAATGTCCAACTCCCTAGTCATAACGTCGGGCACGAGCCATCGAAATCGGTCTGTTTGATTGGCGCTTGTAACACCGCCCCCTGGCCGGGTCGAGTGAAAAGAAACCGCATCACCATTCGAGCATACCGGCTGGCCGCCCGGACGGAACCTGATACTCTCACTTCTATGAAATCTTTATTGCCTGCTTTGGCCGCCGTCTTCGGACTTACCGGAGCGCCCGTTCTGGCGGCCGCCCCCGTGCTCGAAGCAATGGCAAACCAGGTGGTCGAGGCCTCCTTCAGCTCCAAGAAGGCTTACGCCGACCCGTTCAGTCAGATCGACATGGACGTCGTTGTCTCCTTCCCGAACGGTCGGACAGTGCGAGTGCCGGCTTTCTGGAGCGGCCGTCAAATCTGGAAATTCCGTTTTGCCGCACCGGAACCGGGCGCTTACACGTTTCAGACTGAATGTTCGGACGAAAGGAATACCGACCTTCACGGAGTTCAGGGCGCCATCCACATCACTCCTTACCAAGGGACAAATCTTTTGCACCGGCACGGCCCGCTGCGAATCGGGGCGGACGGCAGACATTTCGAGCATTTGGACGGCACGCCCTTTCTTTGGCTGGCAGATACCTGGTGGATGGGATTTTGCAAGCGGCTTGATTGGCCGGCAGAGTTTCAAACGCTCACGGCCGACCGCGTCGGCAAAGGGTTCAACGTCATTCAGATCGTTGCGGGCCTCTATCCGGACATGCCCGCTTTCGACCCGCGCGGTGCGAACGAGGCCGGTTTTCCCTGGACCACGAATTACACCCAAGTCAATCCGGCGTATTTTGATGCCGCTGACCGGCGCCTGCAATGGATGGTGAATGCCGGCCTCGTTCCCTGCGTGGTGGGTGCATGGGGATATCATCTGCCCTGGCTGGGCGTGGAACAAATGGAGAAGCATTGGCGCTACCTCGTGGCGCGATGGGGCGCATATCCGGTCGTCTGGTGTGTGGCTGGAGAGGCCGCCATGCCTTATTACCTTTCCGAAACCAAAGAGGCGGATCGCAGTTTTCAAATCAAGGGCTGGACGGAGGTAGCCCGGTACTTGCGGCGAATTGACCCCTTCTCGCGTCTGATCACCATCCATCCCAGCGACACCTCGCGCCGCCAGGTCGAGGACCCGGCAGTAATCGACTTTGAAATGCTTCAAACCGGCCATGGCGACGTGTCCAGCATCCCGAGGACACTGGATCTTTTGCGGGAATCTCTGACTCAACCGCCGCGAATGCCCGTGATTAACTCGGAAGTCTGCTACGAAGGGATCGGCGAAACCTGCTTTGACGAAGTGCAACGCTTCATGGTCTGGAGTTGCCTGCTCTCCGGCGCCGCAGGCCACACCTACGGCGCAAACGGAATCTGGCAGGTCAACCGCCGCGACCAGCCCTACGGAAAATCGCCTCACGGCGGCAACTGGGGCACGCGGCCGTGGGACGAGGCGGCCGCTCTTCCTGGCTCCCGCCAGACAGGGCTGGCGCGCTCCTTTCTCGATCGCTTCGCCTGGATGCGTTTTGAACCGCATCCCGAATGGGCTTCCTGGGCGGACGAGCGCGAACCGGCAGAACGGGGAAGCTGGATATGGTTTCCTGAAGGGGACCCCCGCAAAGATGCGCCTGCAGGGCAAAAGCGATTTTTCCGCCGCAGTTTTGATTTGGAGAAACGGCCTTTGAGCGCTTTTCTCCGCGTGGCTGTGGACGATCACGGCATCGTCTTCCTGAATGGCCAGCGGATTGGTTCTCATAGCGGGTAGCAGACCTATCGC
>CAZCUL010000190.1:0-2815 GCA_964501475.1 uncultured Verrucomicrobiota bacterium
TCGCTCGTGCCATGGATGTGAACGATATTGACCGGCTGCCTTGGTTCCGTCTTCAGGGCGTTGATTGTAACGGGCGGGGCCAGTGCGATCACCCCAGCGATGAGATCCGGATGCCTGGCTGCGAACTCGTAGGCCATCAGCGCTCCGTTCGAGAGTCCGATCAGGTAGATGCGTTTCGAGTCCACGTTGTAGTGCGAGCGGATCACACCGATGACGCGCTCGAGGAATTCATGGTCATTCACCCCAAGGTTGCCGAAATCGCAGCAATCCTCATTGGCAGCCCAGAACTGCCACTGGCTCGAATCGACCAATCCATCCGGGAAGGCGTAGAGAAATCCCTTGGACCGCGACAGCGGGAGCAACTGAAAGACCTCCTCGATAAACTGCCCGCTCGAACGGTCTGCGGATTCGGGAATATAAAAGTGCAACGCAAGCACCAGAGGCATGGGTGTCTGGGGATTGTAGCCCGTGGGGATGTGCAACGTGACAGGGCGCGCCCGGACGCGGTAGAATTGCCGTGCGCTCTGCGACGGATTTATGCGATAGGGGATTCTTCGTCCCACATTCCGCCAGGGTCCCTCCGGGGAACCCGCCCGTTCCAGGCGGCCTTGTCCTCGCAACCAATCCGGCCACGTAACCTCGACGCCGCCGTTGGCGAGGGATATCTCGGGACGGACGTGATCGGCGTCAACGTCGAACGTGAATGTCCCCGCGCACGCGGAGGAAGTCGAAATGGCGGCGAGGCAGATGGTGACGGCATGTCTGAAAATCAGGAGACGACGCTTCGTCCAAACGCAACCAGCTCGATCGTCCATAAGCGGGTGGGCAAGGGTGTGGGTCTTCATGTCTTTTGTTTGGGATGGTGGAGTCTCGTTACCTCGGCTGCCACGAGGGTTTGCTTTCGCGGAGGCGGTAACTTGGGCTGCCGCCTCCTGCGTCGCGTGCCAAGATTACTTGCCGCGTTGAACGACGATGGTTCCCTCGAACCAGCCGCTGGAGATGACAGGGCTATCGCCGAAGAAGCGCACGAGCGTGAAACCACCAGTGGCGCCCGCGAATCGGCCCGTCCCGCCGATAACGGTGTGGTGTTCCGTCACACGCCAGAGTGTGCCGACCGGACCCGCCGTGGCTGTAATTTCAGTTGAGATGCTGTCTGCATTGGCCCCAGTAAATGTGGCAGATCCGATCCCCTCCGTCGTGAGAAGATTGACTTCATGCTCGAACGTCTCGGTAAAGCGACCCAGCAGCGATGCCTTTCCCATCCCGCTACCTTCCACCGACATGAAGGGAAAGTTGATGGTCTGAGTTTCAACTTGCTGAACGGTGCCGTGGAAAGGAAGTTCGATGCTCGTGGCGCCATGACTGGCGAACGTCGCGATCAGGAACATCGCCATTATTTGCAGATAGAGGATGGTCTTGGTGATGGTTTTCATATTCGTCTCGCTTTTTTGTTTGTTTGTTTTTGTTGGCTACTGCAAAAAGCCGGGCTGCCTACGGAATTCCAATTTCGTCATGCCGGCCTGTCGCGTAGATTGTTTCGCCTGCATTTTTTGGTTTGGCCCCACTTTGATGGGCGGCGGAAATCCACGGTTTCAAACGACACTTCATGCGTTGAGGTTTTGAGCCTCTTTCAATCGGGATTTAACTGCTGACGGGGACTTGCTTTTTAGCCGGCGCGGTTCCGGGAGAATTGCTTCAAGGCGCTGCAGCGGCTCTCATTTCGTGATTGTTTCAGGTTGGTCATGTTCATGGCTGCATGATGTCCATTTTCTCCTTCGCCTCCGCCGCCGCGATCTCTTCCCAGGACGGCGCGCGCCAAGCCTGCCATGGATCGCCGGCGAGGATCACGTCCCCATCGGCACTCCATCGGGCCGCTCGCAGGATTGAGCCGGTTCCGCCCAAGGTCAGCAGTTCCTGCCGCGTGCCGACATCCCAGAGCTTGACGGCTTCCCGCCCCAAGCAGGTGGAAATTAATCGTCGTCCATCGGGGGAGAAGGCGACACCGAAAGCCGCGTTCAGGTGGCCGTGGAGATCTTCAATCCACTCGGCCGTGGCCGGATCATACAGCCGCACCCGACCACCATTGGTGGACGAAGCCACCAGTCCACCATCGGGTGAAACCGCCAGCGACCGGCACTGATTTTTCCCGGGAACGAGCCGCGGTGGCTGGCCGGGATGGGCCAAATCATAGAATGCGATTTCATGGACGTCGTTGCCCTGGTTGACGGCCACGACCAGCACCCGCCCACCCACAGCGAAAGTCGCATGACTGTGCCCGCCTATGAACGCCACGATCTGCCCGGTTTCAACGTTCCAAGCGCGCAGACTGTCCCACCCTTTGGTCGCGGCCAGGTAATTTCCATCCTCGCTGAAGCGAAAGGGAACCAGCCCCGGAACATCGCCTCTCAGTTCGATTCGACGGCCGGGTGCCGCGAGGCTTTCCAGGTAAACCGAGTTCGAGGAAGACCCTTCGGTCCACGCCAGGAGTTGGCGCGTGGAGTCGTAGGCGAACCCGGTCGGGCGAGTGCCGGAATCCAGAGCGATAGCGCCGCGTTGAATGAACTCCGCCCCGCGCAATTCACTGACGAGAATTTGGTTGGTTCCATTCCAGTGGCAAAGAATGTTGGTGCCAAACCCGCCGAGGACATTGGCAGCGGATCCGAGCTCCGGCAGCGACACCGGGAGGGCGTCGCGCTTGAGATCGACCAACTCGGGCGGTTTGTCCGGGGGCAGCAACAACACGCGTGACTGATCCAGCGGCAGAACCTGATCGGCTCCGAGGTTTTCCGGCAGACGGCGGTATCCATCGCTGGCG
>CAZCUL010000191.1:0-7084 GCA_964501475.1 uncultured Verrucomicrobiota bacterium
TATTGGGTGTACCAGCCGGGACTTTCGAGGACGTTGCGCTGAATGACGGGCGGGGTAATGCTGTCGGAATAACCGGTGCCAATGTAGGAGCGGAATACCTGGTTCTTCCCCGCGATCTCCCTCAATTCGTTCAACAGGCCGTATTCGCTTCGCGCCGCGGGAACATTCAGAGGCTTTCGCAAACGGATCTGTGCAGGCACTGCCGTCTCGATCAACTCATCCAGCGACCCAAACCCGCAGAGCCCCACCATTTCGCCGCGCTCGGCAGCCGTCGGGCCGATATGGCGGTGAACAAATCGATCCGACCACGCCAGCGGCCGCGCCGTTGCATCCGGCGGCTGCCGGCCATTCGCGGTTTGCCGCTCCGGCGCCGAAACAGTCGAATCTGACATCGGGGGGAAACTAAGGAGCAACCGTGCCAAATCAAGCGGGAAGTAGAGCTCTTCGAGTCAAAAACATCTCAACGCTGCCCTCCGCGCGGGTCCCAGGCTTCCCGCAGTCCGTCCCCCAAAAAATTCAAAGCCAGCAAAGTGCAGACGAGCATTCCGGCCGGAAAGACAATCAGCCACCAATAGATGCGGATCGGATTGAGCTGCTGGGCCCCTTCGGCAATGAGCGAGCCCCAGCTCGCCATCGGCGGCTGAATTCCCAGCCCCAGGTAACTAAGAAACGATTCGTAAAGAATGATGGCCGGCACAGTCAATGTCAGATAGGTGATGATGACGCCGTAAACGTTGGGCAGGATGTGCCGCCACAGTATCCGGCCGTGGCTCGCGCCCAGCGCTCGACTCGCTTCCACGAAGCCCCGTTGTTTGAGCGACAGCACCTGGCCGCGCACGATCCGGGCCATGGTCAGCCACGAGACCGCTCCCAGCCCGACAAACAGGAACAAAATGGGAGTGGACCTCGCCAGCTTCGGCCCCAGTGCTCCGAAATTATCGGCAAACCAGTTTTTCGCCAATGCATCCAGGGTCGTAATGAGCACGATCACAAAAATGATCGACGGCAGCGAATAGAGCACATCCACAAACCGCATCATCCAGCCATCAGTGCGGCCCCCGACGTAACCGGCCACGGCACCCCAGGAAACCCCGATGACAAAGGCCACACCGGCACCGACGACGCCCACCAGCAACGATATGCGCGCGCCGAAAAACACCCGCGCAAACAAATCACGCCCGTGCACATCCGTCCCGAACCAGTGCCGCGCATTCGGCGGTTCGAACTGCGCGTCCGATGTCATATCCCATTTGTAGGGAGCCAGCCACGGCCAGAGCAGAATCACGATCAGGAGCAGCGCAAGGAAAACCAGGCTGACAACGGCCGGCCAGTTTCGGCGGAACCGCCGCCAGGCCATTTGATTCGGGCTCAGGTGCCTCACTTCACTCATAACGAACCCTTGGGTCCAGACGGCTGTAGCCCAAATCGACCAATAGATTCAGGACCACCAGCAGCCCCGCATAAAGCAACACGAGACCGACCACCATCGTGTAATCGCGGTTCAGCGAACTGTTCACCAGAAAGACACCGATGCCGGGAATGCGAAAAATATTCTCGACCACAAAAGAACCGACCAACAGGTCCGCCAGCAACGGTCCCGAATACGAAATGACCGGCAGGATCGCCAGTCGCAGTCCGTGCTTCACCAGGACCGCTGTTTCCCCCAGCCCTTTCGCCCGGGCGGTCATCATAAACTCCGAGTGCAGCACCGAAGACATTCCTTCCCGCATCAGCCGCGCAATCCGCCCCGCGAAATAGATCCCCAAAGCCACCACCGGGAGCACCATCTGCGACGGGGAACCCCAGAGTGCGGCCGGGAAGATCTTCCAATGGATGGCGAAGACCATGATCAGAACCGGTCCCACCACGAAAGCGGGAATGCACAAGGCCAGCAGCGCCAGCAGACTTCCAGCATAGTCCTGCCACCGGCCCCGCTTGACGGCCGTATAGAACCCCAACGGTATCCCGATCCCCTGCGCGAACAGAAAAGCGAGCGCGCCGAGCGTAAGCGATACGGGCAATCCTTGTTGAATGATGTCGGTCACCGAGTGGTTGCGATACTTCAGCGACGGTCCGAAGTCGCCCTGGAGCACACCGCCCATGTAGCGCAGATATTGCTTCCAGAGCGGTTCATCAAGGTGGTATTTCGCCCGCAGATTCCGTTCGATGTCCGGGGAGGCTGGCGCGCGCTCGCTATCGAAGGGGCTTCCCGGAGCAATCCGCACCAGCACAAAGGCGAGGAAGCTGATCACGATCAGCAGAGGCGCCAGCGCGATGAGCCGCTTCAGGAAATACATGGCGCCAGAGTAGGACAGGCCTCCCGCCTGTCCAGCCCGGCCTTCACGCGTTCACGCGCGCGAGCCGGGAACGCCACCGTTGGGGCGCCGACATCGTAGGGAAGCAGGGCAAGGTGAACCGTTCGATTTCCCACCAGGTACAACCTTTTGTCCCAGGTGGGACAAAAGGTTGTACCTGGAGTTTAGACATCTTGGCGCCGGGCCGGGGACCCTGGTTTTGATCCCTTTGTCGGAAACTTTGTCAATCCCGGGTCAGCCTTCCCCACTCAGAACTTGTTCAGCATGGCAATCATTCGGCCAACGAACTCTCTTCCCGGTCTGAGTTCGACACCGTCGGGAAGCTCCGGACAGGCCGCTTTCAGCGAAGGAAGACTACCAGGTCCGCCATGTCCTGGTGCGAGAGCGCCGCCTCCAGCCCCTCCGGCATGAGCGAAAGCGACGATGCCCGAATCTCAGTGACTTCACTCCGAAGAACGAATTCCTGCACTCCTCCGGCTTGGATCAGGTGCAGGCTGTTTGCCGTCTCGCTCTGGACAATGCCGGTCAACTCGCGCCCGTCGCGAGTGCGGACGTGATAGGTGGCAAAACGCGGCTCGACCGCGGCGTTCGGGTCGATGATGGCAATGAGAAAGTCATCAAAACGCTTGCCGCGAAAGCCGGCCAGGTCCGGCCCGACAGCCCGGCCCTGGTCTCCAGCGCGATGACAATTGGCGCACGTTCGCGCAAATACAGCCGCGCCCCTGGCCGGGTCGCCCGGCAGCGTTTCCGCTTTCGCAAAGTGGTCGAGAGCCTGGCGGCGCCCGGCCGAGGGGCTCGCGCTAAACATCTCGAGGGCGCGATTCCGAATCGCCTTCTCTGAATGATCGATGAGGCGCTGCCGCTGTGCCGCGCTCAGTTCCCGCCGTTCCACCGCGTTACGCTCGATTGCGCTCATCAATTGCCGCGCCCAGACTTCCCGACTGCTGAGCAAGTCGATGATCTCAGAGCGCAACATCGGCGCGAGGCGATTCCAACCGCCCAACAGAATTCTGCCCGCGCCGGCGTGGCCCATCTTCCGGATGCGGTCGAGCGCGGCGTGTCGGATCGCGCCTGGATCAGTGGCAAGCAATCCGGCAAGGAGCTGCGTATCCGCTTCCGCCTGCCCGGGCTCCCGGCCGAGAAGCGCAATGGCCGCAACGCGATTGGTTTCCGGCGTTGCGGGTTCGACGACGATGCGCCGGGCTTCGGAGAAAGCCTTGCCGATGGTCAGCTTTCCATCCGGCGGTGCGGCCATCTTGAGACGCTGGCGGGCGTCCAACCATGCGCCCAGCGCGCGCATTTGCCACGGCTCGACGCCGCTGCCTTTATCAAGCAGGAGGTCGAGGGAGCGCTCTGACACCTGTGAATCGCCCGCGCCTGCGGCCGTCGCCATGAGTTGACCGATCATTTCGTCGCGACCGCCGCTATCGAGGGGCGCGTGCAGGACGGCTTCGAGAATTATATCCGGCCTGCGCGACGCAGAGGAGAGAACAGCCGCGCGCATCCATGAATTGTCGAGATCCGTTTGTATCAGCCTTGCCAGCGCTGCTGCCGCCTGCGGCTGATTCCATTCTCCCAGCGAGAGGGCGAGTTGATATCGCACGCGCAGCGCGGGGTCGTCTGTGAGCTTAAGAAGGGCTGCTCCGAAGGATTCAAGCCCGGTCGTTTGAGGATGGGTTGTTTCGTGCCGGAGAAAGGGTTCGCTCAGCCGCACAGCCTGCCGGCGAATCGATTCATTTGAATGTTCGAGAAAAGAGGCGAGCCATTGCGGCGTCAAGCCGTTCAAGCCATCCAAAACCGACAACGCCTGAATTGTCCCGGCAGCCGGCCCGTTGGTTCGAAGGAACTCGAGCACGAACGCCGCGGCCTTTTCATCGTTCCGCACGAGCCATTCGCGATGGACGAGATCGCGCGCGACGCCATTTGGATTTCCCAGTTCGGAAACAAGCCCGGCGGTCGAGAGCTTTGTAAGGTCGCGAATCGGCCGCGTTCTTCCATCCGCCGGCAGGATGCGGTAAATCCGTCCCTTTTCCGATCCGGCGCGCACATCCAACTGCTTCAGCCGCTCCGGCGAAATCCAGCGCGGATGTTCGATGACGAACCGATACATATCCACAACCCAGAGCGCGCCGTCAGGACCAGTGCGAATCTCGACCGGGCGAAACCAGTTGTCCCGCGAGGCGAGAAATTCAGACTCCTTCTCATCCATGGCCCGGCAGGCGCTCAATGTCACTCCGTCCCATTGCGGCAGGAGGCGGTGAACCAGATTGTGGACCGGTTCGCACACGAAAGCGTTCCCGGCCAACTCAGCGCCCAAAAGAGCGTCGCGATAGACTTCCAATCCGCAGGCCGAAGTGACGCGGTTGGCGTGACTCGGATCGTTGAACCGCTCCAGGGTGCGGCTGATGGGAAACAGCCGGTTTGGCTCGGGGCCTTTCACGGGATATACGCGCGCTGGAGCGGTCATATGCGGATTGCGGCGCAGGTAGTGGTCGGGCAGTGGAAAGTGCCAGAGCAACGTGCTGTTATCGCAGCCGAACCAGTTCCCAAAATCGTCGCGCACGCGCCCTTGCTGGCTGATGCCGTGCACCGGTTCAAACTCTCCTGAATCAGGCCGCATCCGGAAATCGCGTTTGCCAAGTTCCACCTTTTGTCCAGTCCGGGCGCAAAGGATGTCGCCGCCAAAAAGCCCGCTCGCGCCGTAAATCCAGTTGTCCAAACCCCAGCGCAGGGAATTGACCCGGGCCTGATAGTTGTGCGTGGCGAAGCCGGTGTAGAGCACTTCGGCCTTGTCGGCGCGGCCGTCGCCATCGTCGTCCTGGGCGTAAAGAATGTCCGGTGCGGCGCAAACCAGAACGCCCTTTTTCCACGCCATCAGCCCGGTGGGAAAGGAAATCGAATCCAGAAAAACGGTTCGCCGGTCGTAGCGCCCATCGCCGTCGCTGTCCGTCAGCACGGCAATGCGTCCGCCCGGCTCGTGGTTCCCGTGCCGGCCCGAGGGATAATCGTGCATCTCGGCCACCCATAACCGGCCGTCGGCGCCGAAATCGATTGCCACCGGATCCATTACCACCGGCTCGGCCGCAACCAATTCAACGCGCAAGCCGGGCCTGGTTTCAATCGCGGCCAGCGATTCCTCGGGCGACTGCGGCGGCGGGAACGCGGCCTGATTGACCTTGAAACTTTCCGGCAACAGGTCGTGAACAGTTTGGATGATCAGGTCTTCGGTTTCCGGCGCCAGCCTTGCCGGGCGGTCGTAATACCAGAGCGACGTTTCGGCTTCGTAACCGCCCTCCTGCAAAATCCGCCGCGAAGGAATATAGCAGGGAACGTCGTTCGCATAAGCCGTTACCCAAAGCCGCCTGGCGTCGAACTCATCCTTCAAGCGGAGCGCGTAATCGACCACCACTTCGCCCGGAAGGAAGACCATGGCCAGCTCGTTGCCGAACGTCCAGGTCTGCACCAGATACGGGAGTTGGGCCGGGAGGGTTTCGCCGCGGTCGAGTCGCGCCAGATTCTTGCGGGCGTGATAGCCGACAATCCCGCCTTGCCTGGCCCGTTCCTTCCATTGCTCTCGCGCGGGTAAAGGGTCGAAGGGAAGGTCGATTTTCCGCGACTGGCATTGGACGCGGCTCTCGAGTGAATCGAGTTCCCGGCTCAACAGCCGCTTGACCTCGGCGGCAAGTTCCGTCCCGTGCTGGCGGGCCAAATCGAGGTTTGATCGCGGATGCGGGTTGGCGTCGGCGCCGCAGCCGATGACCGTCAGCGCGATCACGTTGGGGAAATCAGCCTCGATCAACCCTTGGGCAACACCGGCCCAATCGCCATGAACCTGGTTGAACTCGCCGCCCAATGTCGTGCAGTGGCAGGCATAGTTGACCAGGACGGCGATGATTTGGTTGTCAGCGTCGGAAACTCTCAACAGCGGCACCGAATGGTCCACGGGCCCGCCTGCGGTCCGGCGATTTTTGGCAAAACCGGCCCGGCCTTCGCCGCGGGAAAGTCTGGCGGGCTGCCGGTTTGTGAGCGCTTTCAGGGAGACTTCCTCCAGACGCTCGACCAGCTCCCGCGTATAACGATCGATGGTGGCCTGCTGTTCCGCCGGAATGTCCGCGCTGAAAAGATTCGGCAGCACCCCGGCCAGGCAAGGCGCGCTATGAGTGTGTGTGGAACAAATCGCTACCCGCTCCGGGCTGATCCGGACTTTTTGGCGAATGCGTTCAATGACTTCATCGCGAATCGTCGCCGGCACGCCGCAGTTGTCCACCATCAGAAGAAGAGCGGGTTCGTCCGGGCCGTGGCTGATCGCGAGCGCCTTCGCCCAAATTTTCCGGGACACGCCCTCGGACTCTGTCTGGCGAGCGCCATAACCGCTTAAGCGGATGGGGTAGTTCGGTGTGATGTCGATTTTGGCGGCTGCCGCGGTGTAAGCGGGATCGGGCGCCGAATGGGAAGACAAAGCCGGGAGAAAGAAGCAAAGGGCCAATCCGAGACATTGAAAAGCGCCGGCCAGCCGGACGCAGTCCAAACGCTTCGCGAGTTTTCCTGAACGGTGGCCAGACGCGCCGGTCCCGCCCGGAGGGAGAGTGCGTGGAGCTTGCTCCCGCTTTCTGGATGAACGCACGGTCATTATTTCAATTCTGCGGTTCTATCCGGCTCTCGGGCGTCCCGCTGATCGAACGCCGGTTTCATCTCAAGCACCTTCACCAAAAAAGCCCAGCGGTCCGCGGCTTCTTCGATCAGTTTGGTGGTTGGCTTCCCCGCTCCAT
>CAZCUL010000192.1:0-20568 GCA_964501475.1 uncultured Verrucomicrobiota bacterium
GTCGGCGGCGGCATGGCCTATACCTTCAAACTGGCGAAGGGATTGAAAGTGGGGAAGTCGCTTTGCGAACCGGACAAGGTGAAGGTGGCCCAAGAAGCGCTCGAAAAAGCCAGCCGGCGCAAAGTCGAGTTTCTGATCCCGACCGACAACGTTGTGGCCAGGCCGGTCGAGACCGGCCAGAAGGACAAAAAGGGGCGCACCATCATTGAGTATCAGGACCCGCGCGTGAATAGCGGGCCGAACATTCCGGACGACCTGGAGGGGGTGGACATTGGGCCGGCGACGATTCAGGCGTATCGGGAGGTGATCCTGAAGGCGAAGACGATCCTGTGGAACGGGCCGATGGGGATTTTCGAGGATGCGCGGTTTGCGGAGGGGACATTTTCAGTGGCCAGAGCGGTTGTTGAGGCGACCGAAAAGAATGGCGCCAAAAGCATCATTGGCGGAGGCGACAGCGTCAAAGCGCTGAACAAAGCCGAACTCGGGGATCGGGTTACTTTTATGAGCACGGGCGGGGGGGCGAGTCTGGAATTTCTTAAGGGTGAGGAGTTGCCGGGAGTGGCCGCTCTTTCGGAAAAATGAGCCGGCGCCACTGAAGCACCATGGAGAAAGAACGCAAACTAATCATTGCTGGCAACTGGAAGATGAACAAGACCGTGGCCGAGGCGCTCGATCTCGTCCAGGACTTGAAGCGGGAACTGTCCACGGTCAAAGAGGTGGACATGGTGGTCTGTCCACCGTTCACGGCGCTGGCGGACGTTTCGAAGGCGATCCTGGATTCGAACATCCGGCTGGGCGCCCAGAACATGAACGAAAACAACTATGGCGCCTTTACGGGTGAAATTGCCGCCGGCATGCTGAAAGAGTTTTCTGTTCGCTACGTGATTCTGGGTCACTCCGAGCGGCGGCAGCACCAGCGGGAGAGCGACGAGTTGATCAACAAGAAAGTCCTGGCCGCGCATGGGGCTTCGCTCAAGCCGATCCTCTGTGTGGGCGAGGCGCTCAGTGATCGCGAAGGCAACCGGACGGAGAAGGTTCTGGAATCGCAGTTGCGCGGTTGCGTGGCCGGGCTGAGCAGGGAACAGATGGGTGAGACCATCATTGCTTACGAACCGGTCTGGGCGATCGGCACGGGCCGAAATGCCACCGCGGAACAGGCCCAGGGGGCGCATCAATTCATCAGGCGCTTGATTGGGAAGCTGTTCGACGACTCGACGGCGCGGCGGGTGCGCATCCAGTATGGAGGAAGCGTGAAATCGGGCAATGTGCGGGAATTGATGAGCCAGCCGGATGTGGATGGGGCGCTGGTGGGGGGCGCGTCCCTGGAAGGCCGGACTTTTGCTGACATTGTGAAGAACTCGATTTAGAATGGAAAAGATATGATTTGGGTCATTGGATTTTGTACTTTTTTGCTGGTGATTGACTGCTTGCTGCTGGTGTTGCTGGTGCTGATCCAGCTTCCCAAAAAGGAGGCCGGGCTGGGGACCGCGTTCGGCGGCGGCGCCACCGATGCCTTGTTTGGCGCCGGAACCGGAACGGCACTCACCAAAATCACCAAATATGCGGCGGGGATTTTCTTCGTGCTGACCCTGGGACTCTCGGTGCTCAACGCTCAGTTGTCCAAGTCGCGCAAGACGGAATTTCTCCGTGGCATGGCCACCACGCCGGCGCAGACGACCCCCGCGGGAATTCCCGTACCCTCGGTGGTGCCGGCGCCGGCTCCTGCGGAGACGAACGGTTTGCTCAGCAGCAGCGCGACCAATGTACCAAGCACCAACGCGCCGTCTCGAACGAATGCACCCGCACCTCGGGAAGAAGAAAAGGCGCCGGAAAACAATTAACGCTTGTCTCAAAACTCTTCGGATCGCAGCAGCCGAGGTAACGAGGCTCATTCTCTTTCGGACCGGAGAATCAGGGCCTCCTCACGTCGGCTGCTACGAGCGTTAGGACGAGGGCGCCTTGCCGGGCGGGCGGGGTTTTGCCGGCTTCTCTGTCTTGCCGGTTTGGCTGTCTGCATGAGCGGCTGCCGGCCGGTGGAAGAGCGGGCCGCTCTGGTCATTTGCAACGGAGCCGAACCGGAATCGTTGGATCCCGCCCTTGTCACCAGCCAGCCGGACCTTCGGATCGTGAGCGCGCTTTTCGAGGGCTTGACCCGGTTCGATCCCAAAACCGCCAAGCCCGAACCGGCTCTGGCGCATCGCTGGCAGATCTCGGACAGCGGAACGACCTACCGGTTTTTTCTGCGAACCAACGCTGTCTGGTCCACGGGCGAACCGATCACAGCCGAGGACGTGGTCTATTCCTGGCAGCGCGTGGCCGATCCCGCCACGGCGGCCGACTACGCCGGCCAGCTTTTCTTCGTGAAAAACGCCGAGGCGATCAACAGCGGAAAGATCAATGATCTTTCCGCACTGGGGGTGCAGGCGGTGGACCGGCACACGGTCGAGGTTGAGTTGATCAGCCCCACCCCGTTTTTTCTGGATTTGTGCGCCTTTCGAACCCTGGCGGTGGTGCCACGACAAACCATCGAGAAACACGGCGATCGCTGGCTGAGCGCCAGCCCGCTTCCGGTCAGCGGCACTTACCTGCTGGAGTATTGGCGGATTCACGACAAAATCCGGCTTCGCAGAAATCCCCGGCACTGGGACGCCGCAAATATCCACAGCGAGCTGGTCGATTTTCTGCCCATGGAAAGCGCGACCACAGCGTTGAACCTCTACGAGACCGGGCAGGCCGACATCATTTGGGACAAGAACCTGATTCCGAATGAGCTGCTGGACATCCTTTTGCGGAGGCCGGATTGCCATACATTCAACTACCTGGGGACCTATTTCATCCGCTGCAATGTGACACGAAAGCCTTTCGACGATTCGCGAGTGCGCAAAGCCCTGGCGCTGGCTATCGATAAAAGGCGGATTGTCGAACGCATCACCCGCGCGGGAGAGGAGCCGGCGTCTCATTTTGTGCCGCCCGGCACAGCCGGTTATGAGCCCGCGGAAGGAGTTGGGCATGACCCGGAGCTGGCGAGGAAGCTTCTGGCCGAGGCCGGTTTCGCCGGCGGAAAAGGGTTTCCCAATTTTCGATACTTGTTCAATCCGTCCAAGATCCACGAACAGATCGGCGTGGAACTCCAGCAAATGTGGAAACAGGAGCTCGGGATCAACGTCGAGCTTCGCCAGTCCGAGATGCAGGTTTATCTGGCGGCGCAAAGCGCGCTCGACTACGACACCTGCCGCGGAAGCTGGATCGGTGATTACAACGATCCTAATACCTTCCTGGATTTGTTCATGACGAATGCCGGCAATAACCGCACAGGCTGGAGCAACCGCCGCTACGACGAATTCATCCGCCAGGCGAACATGCAGGCCGACGCGGAAGAGCGGATGCGGATGATGCGGGAAGCGGAGGCGATTCTGGTGCGGGAAGAGTTGCCGATCATTCCGCTTTACTTCTACGAGGGTGTGACCCTTTTTGATCCAAACAAGATCGGCGGCATTTACTTCAACATCCTCGACGAGCACCCTATTCACGCCATTTACAGGGTAGAACAGGCATCCCGCCTGGAGGCTCGGCCGATCCCGGCAAAGAGATGACACCGAATGGACCTGCTCAGTCGCCGGCGGCTCGATAGAACTGCCGAGGCGACTGAAGCTGATTGGTAAACCGGGACAGCCCGGAGGCATCATTGGTTACGGTGGCGACGACGCTCCAATTCACAAGATCGGGCGAGGCTTGGATACGGTAACCCAGGCCAGGCCGTCCGCTGAGTGTGAAAGAGATTTTGTCGTCGGAAATCATAACCGGCTGTTCCAGCAGCGGCGGAGGAGCCTGGACGGAGTCAATGATCGCGCGCCAGGCCGCGATCTCAGCCGAGAAATCCACGGCCCCGTAACCGCCGTGATTGGCGAGCAACTCCCATTGCTGGTGGGTGGGAGAATTCGAAACGCCATTGATGGCGGCGAAGACCGGCCGCTGGTTGGAAGGTTGAAACTGGAGGCGGACGGCGCCGTTACTGATGGTGGTTCCGTTCACCTTCATGTAATCGTTGAAGATGTATCTGAAGCCGTGCTGGTTCACAAAATTGTCCGTCGAAGCCTGATAGGAGTCGGACGCCTCCATGTTGACCGCCAGGTGCAACACGGGAATGCCGTGGGGATTTCCGCCCCGGCTTTCGTAATGCTCTTGAATCTGGGGAGCCGTCTGACCGGCGGCTGCAACACAATACGGTCACCAGACCGCGAAGAATTCCAGGAACACGATTTTACCGGCAAAATCGCTCAGCCGCACTGGCGAACCGGCCGCAATCGTCTGGCCCGCGTCGTTTGTCCAGGCGCGGCGCGTCATCAGCGTGAAATCGCCGACCACATCGCCCTCTTCATAGACTGCCGCGCCGGCCCGGTCGCTGAGCGCCAACGGCAGGAGCGCGGCCAGAAGCAGCTTTGAAACGAAGCTTGAACGGTGTCGCGCCTTCATCGGTGAAATCGCCTAAAATTGTACTGCATACGCGATTTGGGCAATCCCCCAGGTGCGGTCTTTGTAAAGATTCGTGAAGGGCCGCGTCCCCAACTCGATGGCGTCGTAACGAGTCCAATACGGTCCCAGAAACAACTTCAAGGAAGCATCGCCCTGAACCAGCCGCACGCCGATGCCGGCCTGATAGCTTTCCAGCCCGGGCGCAAAGGCCGACAGCAGCAACGAGTTCTCGATCTCGCCTGTGTCTGTATAATACCGTCCGCTGACGTGGACGAAGAACGCAGGAGTGACTTCGAATTCAACTGTCGATCCGAAAAAATGCGCCTTAAACTCCGGCGCTTCCTGGGTATAGCCGCCGTAGCCGCGCACGACCCAGCGTTCGCCTAAAGCTAAATTGACGTTTCCCTGGAAGGCGTAGCGCGGCTGCCGTTCCGAGGTAATTGCCACCGAGAATTGATTAAGAGTGCGGATGCGACGGGACAGCAGGTTCTCCGAAGAAAGACGGAGAGACCGCGTATGGAGCAACTCGCGACCATGGTCGAGCACCAACTCCATCGTGACCGGGTCGGGGTCCAACGTGTAACCCGGCGCGACCTGGTCGAGCGCATAGCCGAGCTCCGCCTCCAGAAATCCATTGGCTGGAAGATATTCCCAGCGCGCTCCGGCGGACACGCTCGCGCCTTTGGGATCAGGGTCTTCATAATCCGGCAGAACCGAGAACTGTTGACGGTAATAATTGGCCAGCCACACCGAGCGATACGCCCGGAACCCCGAGTAGGCTCCGAGTGAGCCCGTCACGGTTACGGTATCGCCCAGACCCACCCGGCCTTCGACCAGCCCTTCATAACGGTCCTCGTGCAGGTCAACGGAAGACCCAAGGAAATCAAACGCGGAAAACGGTTCGTAATCGACCCGCATCGACGCATAACCCGCCGTCAGTTCGAGAGCGGCGGCGCCGCGCCGCCAGGTATAAGTCAAGGCGGTCTGAAGCAGCCGGATATCGGACGCGGTCGCGGCTTCGGACTCTGCTTCGAAGGTTCGCCCGGGCGCGGGGCCAACCGGCGCGGGACCGCGCGCCCGAGGTGCCCGAGGTCCAGCCGCCCGCTCGGTGCCGACGGCGTCAATCACCTGCCGCAGCTTTTGGGCGCCTTCAAATCCCGCATCCATGTACACGATGCGAAATGAGGGCAGCTCAGCCGTGACCTTCGATCCATCGAGCACGACAAGAAATGGAATTCCCGCTGCCCCGTATTCTTTCAAAAGAGCGCCTGAAAAGTCGTTCAAGACGAAACTGGCTCCGGTCCTTCGGATGAAAGCCGCTGTGCGTGCCGGACGGTCCCTTTCGATATTGATGGAAATAACCTGGACGGGGATGCCATGCGGGTTTCCGCCATTGGAGGCGTAAAACTGTTGGGCTTCCGTTTCCAGCGCTGTGGAGGCCGGCAGGCAGGGGGCGCACCAGTATGCGAAAAAGTCCAGGACGACGATCTGCCCGGCAAAATCGCGCAGCTCCACCATTTCGCCGGTTTCCCATTTTGGAAGGCGAAACCGGGGCGCGGGATCACCGGGAGTGATCGCTTCGAGTCCGGGCGCGTTTGGGAAGAGCGAAAGAAGGAGAAGCAAAAGAGGCTTCGGGCCGCGCAAAGTCCCGGGCATGGCTCAACGGCAGGAGGTGCAGGCGGCCGCCCGCGCGCCACCGGACAACGCCAGGCCCGGCTCGGTTTGGACGAGCAAACGGGGCTGATAGTTCAGGACGCACGATTCGGAGAAAAGCATGTTCGGCTTCGACACCAACCGCTGTTCGTGAACACCCACGCAGCCGCACAGGAACAACCCTGCGGCCAGAATCGGAATGACGGATCGCGAACGGCGAAAGACAACATTCACCTCGGTCAAAGGGGCCATGCCCACATCATAGTTGGCCCGCGGGCAAAGGCAACCTTGCGCTGGGAACCCGCCGGAGGGTGAGCCTCCCGACGTCGGCTGCGACGAGCTTATGGATCAGATGTCCAAGGTTCCCGAGCTGTCGCCAAACGATTCAACCGGCGTGCCCATGCGATCCAGCATCGACACATACAGATTGCAAAGCGGCGTGCCCTTGGGAGACGCGATGTGCCGGCCGGGGTTCATCCGGCCTCCGGCCTGCCCGGCGAGGATGACCGGAAGATTCGCCGGATCGTGCCGGTTCCCATCGGACATGCTCGATCCGAAAAGGACCATGGAATTCTCCAAAAGCGTCCGCTCGCCCTCGCGAATCGAGCCCAGCTTTTTCAAGAAGTAAGCGAGTTGGGCGGAGTGCCAGCGGTTGATCTTCGAATAGGACTCGAACTTCTCGTTCTTGTTTTGGTGATGGCTCAACTCGTGATGGCCGCCGCTCACGCCCGGGATGAGGGCGGAGAAGTTTTTTTGCGAAACATCGTTGGCAAACATGAAGGTGCTGATCCGTGTGGAATCGGTCTGAAAGGCCAGCGCCATCAAATCCAGCATGAGCCGCACATGTTCCTGATGATCGCCCGGCGCGCCGGCGGGAGCGGCCAGATCTTCGTCCGGCCGGCTCGAAGGCCGCCACGACCGCGGATCGGGCTTGGAAAAGAAATCCAGCCGTTTCTCCACATCGCGGACGGAATCGAGATACTCGTCCAGCTTGTATTGGTCGTCCCGGCCCAAACGGCCGCGGAGACTTTTTGCGTCTTCCAGGACCAGATCGAGCAGCGCGCGGTTGTCTTCGGTTTCACGACGGCCGGCGGCGGAAAGGTTGCGACCTTGAATGACGCTGAAGAGACGTTCGTAGGCCAGGCGCGGGTTGATCTCGCGCGCCACCGGAGTGCTGGGTGACCGCCAGGAAATGTAACAGCCATAAAGCCGCGTGTAGCCGACCACCGAATCGATGCCGGAAATGACCGGATCGATTCCCAACTCAAGCGATGGCAGCGGCGTGAGGTGGCCGACTTCCCGGGCGCAGAGCTGATCGAGTGAGACGCCGCCCACACTGATGTCTTTGCCCGCGGTTTTACGGACATGGAGGCCGGTAAGGAAGTTCGCTGTTTTGGCGTAATGGCCGTCCCCGCCCCGGCTGTGCTTCTTTTCCAACCCGGAGAAAACGAGGATGTCCTTCCGGTGAGGCGCGAGCGGTTCGAGTGCCGGGGGCAATTCGTAGTCCTCCCCGGCCGTCTTCGGAAACCAGGTCTTCTCCCAGACGCCGTTTGGGAAAAAGAGACAAGCGAGGCGGACTGGCGCGTGAACGGAGGGCGAAGCCACCGCCGACGCAGCGGCGTCCGGCGCAGCCGCCAGCACTTTTCCCATGGCCTCGAGCAGGGGCAACCCGAGAAGGGCGCCGGTCCCGCGGAGGAACGTTCGGCGAGGAATCATCCATTTCTTTTCCAGCATCATCATAAGCCTAGCTCTCTTTCGGATAAAAGCGGTGTTGGAACGGGAAACTGACGGCGATCTGCTCGATCAACACTGAGGCACGATAATCCATGGCGCGCAACGCTTCCATGGTTTTGTCGATCACGCACTCGTCGAACTTGTTCAATTCACGGCCGTAGGCGTAACCAGCCATCTTCCGGGCCAGATGCTTCACAATCGGATCCTTTCGCTCCAACAGGACGGCTTTCAAACCGGCCGGGCCTGTAAAGGTCTGGCCGGACGGCAGAGTCCCTTCGGCATCGATCGGTTGCCCGCGATCCTGGTCGCGCCAACGCCCCAGCACATCGAAGTTTTCCAGGCCGAAACCGAGCGGGTCCATTTTGTCGTGACAGGCAGCGCATTCGGCCTTGGTGCGGTGAAGTTCCAATTGCTCACGCAAGCTCAGATGGGCGGCCTTTTCGGAATCTTCTTCGAGAGCAGGAACGTCCGGGGGCGGTGGCGGCACCTTGTCGCCCAGGAGCGATTCGAGAATCCAGCGGCCGCGCAAGACCGGGCTGGTGCGGGTCGGGTAAGAGGTGAGCGCGTGGACCGCTGCCATTCCGGTCAGGCCGCCGCGGTTGCGGTCCGAAAGTTTCACCAGCCGCATCGCAGCGCCGGAAATGTCGTTCAGCCCGTAAAGCCGCGCGAGGCGATCGTTGGCAAAGGTGTAATTGCTATCAATCAGTTCGAGGACGGGCCGATCGTTCCGAAAAATGTGGTTGAAGTAGGCGATGACCTCGCCGCGCATTGCCTCGCTGAGTTCCGCGTTGAACTCGGGGAAATGTTTTGAATCGGGGCTTCGTTCGGCGCCCAGTTCCTGCATTTCGAGCCATTGCAGGGCGAATCGTTCACCCAACGCCTCCGCCCTGGGATGGGCGAGCATGCGGCGGATTTGCTGGCGGTAAATCTGGTCCTCCCACAGCTTCCCGCTTTCGGCCAGCGCGAACAGCTCTTCGTCCGGCATCGACGACCAAAGGAAATAGGAGAGCCGGCTGGCCAGCGGATAAGGGCCCAGGCGGTGGACGCCGCCTTCGGCAGGCTCGGGTTCGACCAGGAAGAGAAAGTTGGGCGATACCAGAATCGCTTTCAAAGCGAGTTTCACGGATGGAACGAAGCCATCGCCGCGTCTCCAGGCCCGATCAAACATGGCCAGAAACCGGCGGGTTTCTTCAGATGGCACCGGGCGCCGGAAGGCCCGCCGTGCAAACGCGGAAAGGACCTTCTCCGCTGCCGCACGGGGAGCCAATCCCTCGTTTGGCGAAGCGATCAAAACGCGGGCTCGCGCCGCGTCCACATCGGCAGAAACATTTCCGCCGGCAAAGACGGCATCGAGAACGCGGTCCGCGGCGGCCAGGTATTTTTCGATGTGAATCGAGGAAATGAAGAGAGCATTCCCTGTGGTATCGAACCCTTCGCCGCCGCCCGCATCGGCTGGCAGCAACTCCTGCAACTCCAGATCAAGCCCGACCAGATCACGGATCGTGTTGTTGTATTCGGCGCGATTGAGACGCCGGCTCATCACGTAACCGCGATAGAAGCCCGCGGTGCGATCGGACGCGAGCTTGTCGCAATCCACATTCTCCGGCTTTGGCAACCGGCGCAGCCATTTCACCAAACGCTGGTGAGTGCCAAAATCAAGGTCGCCCGCTTTTTTCGGCGGCATTTCGAACGCCTGGACCCGCTCGAGTACCTGCTGCCAGACTTCCGGCATCTCGCGCACGGCGTCGTATTCAGCAAAGCCGGCCAGATTCAAATCGCCTTTTTGCTTCTCGGGGCCGTGACACTCATAGCAATGCTTTTCCAGAATGGGACGAATATCGTCGCGAAATTGCGACGCGGAATCGGCACGGGCGGAAGAGCGCATGGCTGGCGCCAGAGCAATCAGGATAAGAAGTTTGCCAATTCGAACCATCATTCCGCCTAATTTTTATTCAACCATCCTCAGACGCAAGAATTTAGCGGAAATTCGAGACAAAATGGGAGATCGCTAGGAATTTCCAAGGGTTTAGGTCTCAAAAGCGCCGGGGGTGGTTCACCGCGACGCTTTTGAACGGCAGTGGGGGATGAAGGTATTTGAGGTCCGCATCGCAGCGCATCGGAGGTTCCGGCTTCCGGCTCCATAAGGTTTGTCTGGAGGCGCAGAGTGGTTATTCTTCGGAGATGATTCTGTCCCGTGCCATGCGAAGTTGGGCCACCGTCGCCATCCTGGGTGTGGGAGCCATGCTTGCGACAGAGCGGCCTGCATCAGGGGCCGGGTCGTTTCGGATACTTGTCTTCTCCAAGACCGCGGGTTTTCGACACAGCTCGATTCCGAACGGGATAGCCGCGATTCAGCAGTTGGGCGCGCAGAATAACTTTGAAGTGGTCGCGACGGAAGATTCATCGGTGTTTGACGACACGTCACTGGCCCAATTCCGAGCGGTGGTGTTTTTGCTTACCACCGGAGACGTGCTGAACGCCGGGCAACAGGCCGCCTTCGAACGCTACATCCAGGCCGGAAACGGCTACGTGGGCGTGCATTCTGCCAGCGATACCGAGTATTCGTGGCCTTGGTACGGCGGATTGGTGGGCGCCTATTTTAGCAGTCATCCGGCCATTCAAACCGCCACCATCCACGTCGAAGATCTCAACCATCCGTCAACGAGTCCTCTCCCGGCGGAATGGGTGCGCAACGACGAGTGGTACAACTTCCGCACCAATCCGCGTTCGAACGTGAACGTGTTGGCGGTGCTGGATGAAAAGACCTACAGCGGCGGGACCATGGGAAATGACCACCCCATCGCGTGGTATCATGAATATGACGGCGGCCGGGCCTGGTACACTGCGGGCGGCCATACATCGGCCAGTTATTCGGAGCTGCTCTTCCTGCGCCATCTTCTTGGCGGCATCCAATATGCCGCGGAAGGGCCGGACGGTCCGGCGGCCCGGACGGTGGCCCTGGTGCAGCCCGGTGAGGTCTGGAAGTATTTGGACACGGGGGCGAACGAGGGCGCTGCCTGGCAGTTGCGAGACTATGACGACGCTGCCTGGCGGACGGGCGCAGCCCAATTGGGCTACGGCGACGACGATGAAGTGACATTGATCCGCAGCAACCGGGGCACGGATGGGACGCGCATCATTACCACCTATTTCCGGAAACAATTTGTCGTCAGCAATGCCTGGGCGCTGGCGAACCTGACCCTCGGTTTATTGCGGGATGACGGTGGGATTGTTTATCTGAACGAGAGCGAGGTTTTTCGCAGCAACATTGCGAATGGCCCGGTGGATTACACGACTCGGGCCGCGACGGCGGTGGGCGGCGCGGACGAAGACACCTTTTTCAGCACCAATGTAAGTGCGGCCTTGCTGATCGAGGGAACGAATCTTCTGGCCGTTGAAATTCACCAGTCTTCCACCACCAGCTCCGACGTGAGCTTCGACCTTTATTTGGGCGGTCTGGAATATCCCCGGCCGGAGTTGAGTCTGATGCGAAGCGGCGCCGAGCTTCGGCTCTCGTGGCCGGTGTTGCCGCCCGGGTTTTCTCTGGAATGGGCTTCGAGTGTCGGGCCAGGCGGAGCATGGTCTGCCGTGACTCAGAATCCGGTGGTGAGCAATGGCGAGAACACTGTCGTGGTCCAACTGAACGCCGGGACCCGGCTTTACCGGCTGGTTCACGGTCGGTAGTCAGTGTTGACGGCGCCGAAGGATTCTAATAGTTGTCAATCGCAACCGAGCATTTTCATGTCATAGGGCAAAACAGAGGCATTGCGATGAAACGAATCCTTCTCTCAGTCGGCGCATTGGTCACGTTCCTTTGGAGTTTCGCCGAATTCGCCCAGGCGGATCTGGCCGGAGTCAAACCCCCGCCCGATGATGGCAAGCTGCGCATCATCTGTTTTGGAGCGCACCCGGACGATTGCGAGATCCAGGCTGGGGGGACGGCGATGTTGTGGGCGCGCCAGGGGCACCATGTTCTTTTCGTTTCCCTGACAAACGGCGACATCGGCCATTGGCAGGAAGCGGGCGGACCGCTGGCGTTGCGCCGGCGCCAGGAAGTTCAGGAGGCGCACAAGACCCTCGGTATTCAGGGCATCATTCTCGACATTCACGATGGCGAACTGCTGCCTACGCTGGAAAACCGGCGGGCTGTGACGCGACTCATCCGGGAATGGAAAGCCGACATCGTTATGAGCCATCGCCCAAACGATTATCATCCCGATCACCGTTACACCGGTGTGCTGGTGCAGGATGCGGCCTACATGGTCACGGTGCCGTTCTTCTGCCCGGATGTGCCGGCTCTAAAGAAAAATCCGGTCTTCTTCTTTTTCGGCGACCGCTTTCAGAAGCCGAACCCGTTCGAACCGGACATTGTTGTTTCCATCGATCCTGTCATGGAAAAGAAGCTGGACGCGCTGGGTGTGATGGAATCGCAGTTTTACCAAGGAGGCGCGAACGGTTCGCCCGACCTTGTGCCTGACGATCCGGCCGGGCAAAAGGAGCGGCACCAGCAGGTGCGAAACAATTTCTCGCGACGCAACCAGGCCATCGCCGACCGGTTTCGCGACGAGGTGAAGGAGTGGTATCCGGCTACGGCCGACAAGGTAAAGCACGCCGAGGCTTTCGAGATTTGCGAATACGGCAGCCAGCCGGACAAAAATGAATTGAAGAGGCTGTTCCCGTTCTTCGAGTGACCGAGTGACCGAGGCCGCTCCGAAGCATCAGCGCCGTTGAAGTTTCGGCGCGGGGGAGGAGACAGGCTTCTTCACCGGCGCCCCCATTCGCGAGCGCCCGGTCATCTCCCGAACGACCTCGACCGGGTCGCCCGTTTTCTTCCAAACTTCAAGTTGCCGGGCCGCCCAGGTGGGTTCGTCCGCCAATTCGAGCATGCGTTTCAGGTAATCCGCGCAACCGAGCGTCTCAGCGGTCGGCGCCAATTTGTCCACCATTTCGCGAATCAACTGCCGGGCTGGCTGGAGATTGTAGGTGTGCGAATCGACCAGTTGCGCGTCCAGCCCGTAACGAGCCGCGCGCCACTTGTTCTGGCGGATCATCATGGGATGGCAATCGTGCTGATAGGTCCCGCGGTCGATCTCGTCGGAAAGAGCGGTCACCAGGCAATGGATCAAGGCCGTCAATGCCAGCGCCCCTTCGAGCGAGCCTGGGATGTCGCAGATGCGCACCTCGACCGTGCCGAAGTTGTGGTGCGGCCGCACGTCCCACCAGATTTCCCGAATGGTCTCGATGTAGCCGGTCTCGACCAGGTGATTGACCAGCCAGACATATTCGCTCCAGTTCCGCATCAACGGCGGGAGTCCCGCGGTGGGCAGCGACTCCATGACCTTGGATCGCCAGGAATGCATGCCAGTGATGCGCTTTTCCCAAAACGGACTGTTGCAGCTCGCGGCCAGCAGTGTCGGCAAGTGCCGCAGGAGACGATCGCAAATCATGACCGCTTTGCCGCCGCCATCGACACCCACATGGACGTGCAGTCCAAAGGTGACGAGCTGCCGGGCGGTTTCCTGCAGCAGATTGACCAGGCCTTTGTAGCGCGCGTTTTTGGTCACTTTCTGGTCGCGGCAGAGCGAAAAGGGATGGCTGGCCGACCAGTAAAGTCTTAGGCCGAGGTCATCGGCGATTCTTTCCACCATCACGATCTTGGTTTGCAAGTCCTGCTCGGCTTCCCGCACGGTGCGGCAGATGTCGGAATTGATCTCGATATAGCACTGCATCAATTCCGGTTTGATCTTGGTCTCGAGTTCCGAAGGGATGCGGGCCAGGATTTCTTCGCTGGCGCTCTTGAGAGCCATGGTTTCGGCATCTACCAGGGCTAATTCGAGTTCGACGCCCAATGTGGGTTCTTCGCTGGCTGAGAATTTTAAACGCTGCATACCGGAATTCGGTCCAGGCCGCCTGTCACGCTATCATCCTGGCCGACGCGCGGCCACTGCTTTCCTGTTGGAGCTGTTGGAGCGCGGTTGGGTGAGGACCGCCCGGCGCGGAGTTGAGGAGGAAGCCTGGCTGGACAAGCCCGATGCAACCGATTCCGGATTCTCCCTGGCGCACAACTTTTTCTCCGCTGCCGCAAAGTCAGGATGGCCAACACCGGACCGGGACCTACTGGTGCCATTCTTCCGTAAAGGGCTGGTAAAAGGATTTCCACTCGCGTTCAAACCAGACAGGCGCGGAGGGAAAACCTTCCTGGCCGAGCGCGTCCACCGCCACCAAGTAATAACGGCGGGTCGCGCTGCCTGCCATCGGATCGGTAAACCGCGTCGCAGCGATGGGCTCAGCCGTCAGTCTCCGAATCGGGTCTTTGTCGTAACGTCCATCCATCCGGTAAATGCGGTAGCCCTCCAACTGCTTTTCCGCATTCGCCGCCCATTTAAGATGACAAACCGGTCCATCTTCCATGGAAAAGACCCATTGTGGCGCCGACGGGAGTGTGAAACAGGCAGGCGAAGCGCCGCTCTCGACTCCGAGGGCATTGACGGCCCGGACCCGATAGGCATAAACGGCAAAGCGGTACGACTTGCCCTGGGAATCAAGTTGCTCCTCGTGAAAGTCGCGTTGGTAAAGCGGCTCGCCAGTGACTCGGGTCGGCGCGGCGAGGTCAACCGCTTTGTCCACCAGGAAGGTTGTGTCCAGAGGCCTTGTTGTAATTCGTTCGAACGGGCCGATTTGCCGGATGGCCCCTACGGAGGGCTCGGCCAGCGGTGTCATTTGTTTCTTCAAACGTTGGAGCTGATCTTCAGTCCAGGTTTCCACCGCTGCCCGTTCGACATGATAAGCCGAGGCGTCCTCGGTCGGAGACCAAGCCACTTCGACGCGCCTTGGGGAAAGGACTGAAACGACCGCATCTTCAACGATGGGCGGTTGGGTGCGGACCTTTTCGCTATCGCCGCTTTCGACGCCGTCGGAATCCAATGCCCGCACAAGATAGAGATAGGTCACATGGCGTTCGACGGATGCGTCGCGGTAGCTGGTTGCCGGCGCGTTCACAGCAGCGATTCTCCCATAACTCGCCTCCCAGGGCTTTTCGGCCATGGCGCGATAGACGGCGTAACGGCCAGCCTCGGGGACTGGGTCCCAGGAGAGCTCGACGGCGTTACGAACCACTTTGCGCCGCAGATTTTTAGGGGCCGCAAGGGAATTCAAGCGGGGGCCTTCGGTCAGGCGGTAAGCCCAGATTTGCTGTTCCCTCGAGTTCTGAGAATGCGTCCGGTTTTCGAGCAGGAGAACGTTGTGTTCCGGCGCCGACACCAAAACGCGGGCCCTGTTTCCAGAAGGGTCGGGTTCGCGTTCCGGCTTTGCCGGCTTCCATCGGTTTGCTTCCGTATCGAAGGTCCAGGTTTCGAGACGGTGCGTGGCTTCGTCCTCCTTGCCGGTAGTGATTTTGACAATGGCGAGGACGCGGCGGCCGACGGGATCGTAAGCGAGCACGGCATCGTTCCTGTCGGTGGGGGGCAGCTCGGGCGGCTTCAAATCGCTCCACTCATTTTTGCCCAGAGCGTAAGCCCAGGTATGGGAATCGTTGCCGAACTGCGATCCAAAAAGGATGTGCACCTTGCGGGCGGCGTCGTAAGCCATGTTGCCGCCGCTGCGGAATTCGGGTTCCATCGAGGGCCTCATCCGGGTCCAGGCGTTCGCGTACGGATCGTAAACAAGGGTTCCTTCGCGGCTCCCTTCACCGCCGAAAATCACGATGACCTGATGATCGCTATCCCAGGCCGCGGAGCGCAAGGGCCGGGGATGCGGCGCCGGAAGCGGCCTGCGGTTTCTCCAGGATTTCGCTGCCGGATCATAGGTCCAGACAGATGAATCGTTGAGATAGATTTCGCGCCACCACTGCCAGCCATGGCTTCCGCTGAACGCTGGAAAGCGCACGTAGCGGTTCTGGACGGGATCGAAGACGTTTTGTTGACCACAGCAGATGCCCGGGGGGGAAGTATTGGATTCCATCAAGTCCCATTTGGCAGTCACCGGATCAAAACTCCACACCTCGGCATGCTGTTCCCCGCCACCGCCCTGGTTGTGGCCTCCGTAACGGATCAGCCGGCGGTGTTTGCTGTCCCAGGCGCACGCGCCCTCATAGCCGAGCCGGGGCGAAGGAGGCGTGCTGGGCAAAGGACTAAGCTTGACCCAGGTATTGATCGGAAGATCGCGAAGCGCATCGCCGGCAGAACAGCAGGCGGCGAGGAACAGAGCAGATCCTGTCAGGAAAGCCGTTTGCCGGAAGGGGCCCTTCATCGCTCGCCCGGCTGGCGCAATCGGTTCTCCAGAAAGTCCACGTGGTTCTTTCCGCCGTTGGCGTTGTCCCCGCGTGGGCGCCAAAGTTTCCCGCAAATGTCGAGATCGCCATCGCCGTCCACGTCTCCGACCACGGCTTCATGACCGCCCAGACCGGCGTCGAGAATGACGTGTTCCAAAAAGGCGCCCTTGCCGTCTCTGTTCTCCCAGATAAACCAGCGCGGCGGTTTATCGCCCGCAATCCCTTCCATTTCGCAGGTGAAAATGTCCCAGTCCCCATCGCGGTCAAAGTCGGCCACGGCAATGGAATGGTAAGCCCCCCGTGCGGCATGGTCGCCTTTCGGCAATTCATGGACGCGCCAATCGCCGCCTTTGCCGTCGAGATTCTCGATCCAGGCGATCTTGCCGGAACGGATTTCGTTCTCGGTCATCACCAGGTCGTTGTCGCCGTCTTTGTCCACGTCCACCACCACGCAGCGGGTGGCCAAAGGGTAGGGGCCGGCCGGTTTGCCGAACGGGACATTCTTGTGTTCGATCCAGCGTGTCGCTTTGCCGTCGGCATTTTCAAACCACATGTTCGACCGCGCAACGTCGGGATCGCCGTCGCCGTCGATGTCGCCAATCGCCACGCCCGCGTGCACACCGGGGCCAATGTTGTGCCGCTGCCAGGGCTGGGTGGGATCGGCCGGAATCCTGTACCAACGCAGATTGTTTCGGTCGGACATGGTGGCAATGTCCAGCCGGCCATCGCCGGAAAGATCCGCAATCACCACGTCGTGCACCGCGTTCAGTTGCGCGTCAAAAACCCGCCGCACGAACGGTTCGCTGCGAGGCTTTCCGGTGTTTTGATACCAAACCCCTCCCGCCACAAAATCGATCCAGCCGTCCCCATCCACGTCGCAAGCCGCGCCGCCGACGTCGGATGGTGACTTTTCACCGAGCAGATGGCGCTGCCAGCGGCCGGCGCTTTGGAATTCATACCAAAAGACCGGCCCGTTGTTTTGACCGGTAATGAAGTCGAGATCGCCGTCTTGATCGATATCGGTCAATGCCGTTTGCCCCCAGGAATTTCCCGGCAGTTTGCGATCGATGAAATGATGGCTGAAGCTGAACTTTTCTGCGGCTGGCAGAGAGGCGGGAGCCAGTGCAATCGCCGTGCAGACCGCAAGCCGTAGAAGGCGATGGAACCGCGAGTGTATCTGGAAAAAAGCCAGCCCGGTTTTCCGGTCTGATGGACCGAATCCAGGCTGTGGAGGCGGATTTGAAAGTGCGGCGGCGTTCATTCGGTGCCGCCGCCGACTGTTCGCTTTTAAGAGGCCTTTGGCAAGTCTATCATCTCGCGGTCTTCGCCGTTTGTCCTTGTTTCATACGCTTCCATGCTCGGTTCCTGGACAACAGGGAATTGGACGGGCGCACTTTGACCGAGCCGGCAATTGAAGAATTGCCGGATGCAGCAGCGGCACTCTTCATGGAGGCGATGGAGTCTGGAGCGATAACGAAGCCAGGAGAAGAAGAACCCGACAAAACCAATGATCGAGCCCACCACCAGATCGAACTGCAGGCGCACAATCATTGGCGTCGAGCTATCAAAGAAATCGGGAAGTAAAACGGCCGAATAACAGAGCCCGCCCAGCGCGAGCAGAGCTACCAGCACGACTAAATGGAGCGCCTTGAGGATGCAGCGGTGATCGCGCTCGGTTTGCTTGATGCGCTCCTCGATGTCTTTTGCCTGTGGGCTCTCGTCGTGGGCGATCAAGTCCTTCAAAAAGGCGGTTTGTTTCTCTTGTTCAGTCATACATCTCGACTCTCGATTCGCAGGCGGTCGAAAGCTGGGCTTGTGCCACGGTTCATCCAGGGGAGCAAACCAAGGAAAGCATGAACATACGGCGCCGGAAAAACGTCCATCAGAAAGAGCCAATCTGTCAGGAAACGGAAATGTATGAAGGCGATCTTTTGGACGGCCGCACTTATCGGTATCGTGGGAGTCGCAACGGCGTCTGCTCAAAACATTGTTTTGGCGGGCGGATTGACACAACCCGTTGGGCAAGAAGTCGAGATCGGTTACAGTTCGGAAAGCTATCAAACCCCGGTCGTAATCCAGGGTCCGGTGATTGTGCAGCAGGCTCCTCAGGCGTATGGCGCGCAACCCCGCCCCTATTACCGCTATCGACCGAACGTCATTTATTTTGGCGGGCCTGCCAGCACCTGCCACGGCTACTACGGCTACGGCAATTATTCACCGCGCGTCATTCATTTTGGCCGGCATCAAAGCTATCGCCAGGGGTACCATTTCAACCACTGCCGGTAAGCAAACGACGCCGTTGTCGGGCGCGCCGCAACGCTTGCCCATACGCGCAGCAGCCGAGAGTGAGGCGGGTCCGGCTTTCTCGGCTTTCTCTGTCCGGGTTGATTAATGGGAGGATCGGCTGCTACAGCCTTTGAAAGTGCAGACCGCAGGATCAGCTGAAAAAGGCCAGTGCCTGAGGCATCGCACCGAAGTGGTGCTAGCGCCCGGTTGGTCAGGCGGCGCAGGACGCTCGCCGCGGTAGCAAATTAACCGGTAGCGGCGTACTGGGCTGACTGGGATTACCCGCACATCACTTTCCACACGGGACGTGCCGGCACTGGCCTTTTCAATTGTCAGCTAACCCTGTTGCCAGTCTGCAACGTCCATTATCGCGCAGGGGAAAGATTGCGCTATCCGGGCGACTGCGTTCAGGCCGGATCGTAGAATTGCGGTCTGCCCTTACCGAAGATCGTGGGCCCGGCCTGGGGCCTTGGCGTCCGCCCCCCATTCAGCCGCGCTCAAAAAGTGGGCCGGGCGGCCCGTTGACGAAGTGAATCGGATTTGTGACGCTCGACGCGGCCTGAAACGGATTCGACGTGGACATCAAACGAGCCATTGTAACCGCGGCTGGCAAAAATCAGCGCACTCTGCCTCTCCAATCGGTGGTGGACCGGGATGGTGTGCCCAAGACGGCACTGGCCATCATCATCGAGGAAATTCTCAATGCCGGTGTCGAGGAAATCTGCCTGGTGATTTCGCCGGGCGACCAGAAAGCGTTCGCAACGGCCGCCGGCGGACATGCCAAACGTCTCCAATTTGTGGAGCAATCCGAAGCGCGCGGCTACGGCCACGCGGTCTATTGTGCCCATGAATTCGCGGGCCAGGAACCGTTCTTGTTGTTGGTGGGCGACCACCTTTACGTCAGCGGCAGCGCGAAAAATTGCGCGCAGCAACTGGTGGAGACGGCCGCCGCCGAGGAATGCGCCGTGTCGGCCGTCCAGGCGACCCACGAGAGCAAGCTTCCCTATTACGGCACCGTGGGAGGCAGGCTGGTTCCCGGGCGGAAACGGCTCTATGAGATTGGCGAAGTGTTGGAAAAGCCCACGCCCACGGAGGCCGAGCAGCGGTTGATCGTGCCCGGACTGCGCGCCGGCCATTACCTCTGCTTTTTCGGCATGCACGTTCTCACGCCGGCAGTGATGGATTTACTGCACGACGAGATCGAGCGGACCGACAGGGCCCAGGGCCTGCACCTGACGGCGGCTTTGGCTCGGCTGGCCGGGCGCGAACAGTATCTGGCCTATGAGTTGGAGGGACGCCGCTACGACATCGGTGTGAAATACGGCCTGCTCATTGCCCAGCTTGCCATCGCGTTGGGCGGAAGCGACCGCGATGAAGTCCTGAACAGCCTGCTGGAATTGCTGGCCAGCAAAACCCGGCATGCTCAGTAAAGGGATGCGCTTGTCATATCAAGCCTCACCTCCAGCAGGCGGAATGAGGCTCTGCCGCGCCGGGGGATCATGGAACGCTTAACCGACATTATCACAAGCCCTGATCCGGCGCGCCGCAACCAGTCACTGGACGAGGCCTGTGCCCGGCTTTCCGCATCCGAGCTGATCGAGCAGTGCGCCCAGTTGGAAGACTTTCGCCGGCGGAGCGAGAACCTTTATGAACGCGTCCGGGCGCTGTTCTTTTTGTATGCCATTCACCGCTTCCACCTGCCGGCCCGGGCCCGAAGCGATTCCGCGGGCCTGATTCCGTTCAAGGGCTACGAACAGTTGCTGCAACGCCGGTTCGAGGAAGCCATCGAATGCTTTCTCGCGGTGATGGCAAAGGATGGCCCCACCGACGGGATTTCGTCCGCTCTGGCAGTCGCCTACCACCGGCTGGCATTTCAAACTTTGGCCGACCAGGTTCGCCGCAGCGTGCGCTCGGTCCGCGGCAATCAATGGATGTTTCGCATGGGGCATCCGGCAGACCAGCCGTTGCGTCTCAGGCCCGAGCTGCTCCGGAAATCCGCCGACGGCACCTACCCGATCCTGCGCGAGCGAACTCCGGTTCGAATGGACCTGACCCATTGCGGGTGGAGCGACATTTTCTTCCTGGCGATGGACTATCCCGAAGGCGCCAAGGTGTTGAACGTATCCATCGACCTTGGGATTCACGGCTTCGAC
>CAZCUL010000193.1:0-2948 GCA_964501475.1 uncultured Verrucomicrobiota bacterium
GGCGCGGAAAACATCTGTCATTGAGATCCCGGATGCCACTTTGAAGGAAGCGGTTGATCTCGTTCAGAAAGCGACCAGTGAGCCGCTAAATGTGATCTTTGAGCCAGGCACGGAAGGCCTTCCGGTCCGGCCTTTGACCCTGCGGAACGTGAGCGCGGTGGACGCTCTGGTTTTGGTTGCGACGGCAGCGGGGGCCCAGGTCGAGCCGATTCTTTCCATGGAATTGCATGCCAGCGGGAGCCCAACCGGATACTTGATCAGAGCGGAAATGCCTGCCCCGGAATTTATGGGACGCCAAGGGATCATTCCGAAAGGAGTACCAACCGCACTTCCTGGCGGGGCGGCTCCTGCGACAGCGGCCAACCGGCCGACGCGAATCAATCGGTCCGAGCCTCCCGGCGCCAAAGGTGGAAGCACACCGCCGGATGCTCTGCTAGTGCGCCCCGTTTCTCCAGGCCTGCCGGCTCCCCAAATGGCTCCCGGGGCCGGCGGATTGGGAGGCGGAGGCTTTGCGTCGGGCGGGCGGGTGCATGTTCTCAACCCTTATCAGGCAAGTGAACCGGCTGAGCTTACCCGCGTCTATCCGCTGGCCGCCATCACCTCCTTTGTAAAGTTCAACGAGGTTGAAGCGACGCTGCGCGACTTGCTTAAGACCGAAAACATTTCCAGCGACGACGTGAAGCTTGCCATTCACGAAAAGACCAGCGTGCTGGTCGTGCGCGGTCCGGAAACGGTGCACAGGCTGGTTGAGAATCTTCTCACCGCGTTGTCGCAAAACAATGCCGGGGCCAGGGAGATGAATGCCTCGCGCCAGGTCGCTCAGATGAAAGTTGAGCTCGATGCGCTGGCCAGAGAAAACAGGCGGCTCGAAGAGAAACTGGAAGAGGCCGACCTCGAGACGCGCGAAGTCATGAAGGAGCTTCGGCGATTGCAGGAGGCGGCGCCCAGGCCGTGACTGTCAGCCCGGCATCTGTCCTCTCGCCTGCGCCCATTGTGGGTGAAACGCACACAGCCGAAGACGCGGTGGAGGGCTCGGCGCTCGGGCATTTTACCTTCAGGGAAACGCCGAGGTTGACGGCGGCGTTGCGGGCCGGCGACGAGGCGGCCTTTCGTTGGCTGCATGCGCAATGGAACACGCGAATTCTCCGCTACTGCTTTGTTTTAGCCCGGGGAGACCTGAGTTTGGCCTCCGAAATAGCGCAGAGCACATACTTGCGGGTCTTTCGCCACATCCGTCCGCTGCCGAACGAAGAGGCCTTGTGGAACTGGATCGCGCGAGCGGGGCGAAGCGCCGCCTCCGATCTGCGCCGCACCGGAAAGCGCTATCAGGGGGCGCTGCAACGATTCGCCAACTGGTTGGGGGCGGATGGCTCCGGGCCGGAACAGGGAGCCGAAGTAACCGGAGAGGACGCAGCTCTCCTCGCGGCTCTGGATGATGCAGTGGCCCAACTCGAGGAGCGCGAGCAGGCACTGATCGAATGGCGCTATTTCCACCGCCTGCCGTTGGAAGAGATCGGAGACCGACTCGGCCTTTCCAGCCGGGCCATTGAAGGCAGGCTTGCCCGGCTGCGCCAGAAACTGCGCGGGCTGATCGTAATTGAATTTCAAAAACGCGACCTGGAACGATGAACAGAGAGAATCCGAGAAACGAGCTGTTAAACCATGTGCTGGCGGAGGAGGGCGCCGGGGGCGGCGCGCCTTTGGAGACGGTCCTCAAACTCGTGCGGCGGGAAAAGGAGAAGCGGCGGCAGCGGCGCCTGCTGATGTGCACGGGCTCGGTTTTGCTGTTGCTGCTCGCGATTTTTACGATGCGAAAACCGATAAGCGTTGCGCCATCCGAACCTCCGGTTGTGGCGAGCGGCGGTCTTCAGCCCGCTCCGGCGGCGCAAACGGAGGAACCGATGATCAGGATCGAGCGCGTCAGCGATCAGGAGCTGCTCGATTTGCTCGAAGGCAGCCCGGTGGCTCTGGTGGAGCTGCCGGACGGGAAAAGGCAGTTGTTGATGATTCGCGAGGAGCCCGCGCCGGAATTCTGAGAGCAGGCCCTCAACATTTCCGTCTAAGACTTGAGCGGGATGTGTGTCTTAAGAAGCGGAGAGAAAAATGAACTTGAGCAACCTGTGAAATCGACAACCGAGCATTTTGGAATGACAGCGGCAGTTTCGACTTCGCCCGAAAGCTGTTTGACGAAGACCCAACGACGCGTCCTGGACTTCCTGCAAAGCCGCGCCGGGGAGGTAGTCTCCAGGGATGAGTTGGCTGCCGAGATTTGGAAACAACACTTTCAACACACGCGCACCATCGACCAGACAGTGGCGATGGTGCGGAAACGGCTGACGGGCGCATCCATTGCTGCCGTCCGTGGCGTGGGATATAAATACATCCGGTAACCGGAGCGCGGCTGTCCCCAGCCGCGGCGCTTGCGCTTGCGAAAGGGCGCCGGGGAGTCTGGCGTCAGCCGTCGTTCGCCGCGCGCTGCGGCTGGGGACGGCCGCGCTCCTTTCGTTTCGGCGTTGCCGCGCGCCGACTGGCAGTCGGCGAACAGCAGGTTCCGGCAGCCTCCGCTACGCACCGTTCCCGGCCGACCGGCCTATTTTCTCATTGCTCCTCGGGGGTGCTGTGGAATAGTGGGCGCAGGAGCCATTGTATGAAAGAGTCAATCAATAGACGAACTTTCTTCCAACGCGCTGCGGTCGCGGGGACCTTTGTTGCCGCCGGCGAGCTCGGTTTCCTCGCTCATCTGCCGCCGGTTTCGGCGGCGGAAGCAGACCTGGACCCCGCCGCGGTTCGTTTTGGGTCGGACATCGAACCGGTGGTCCGGCTTCTGGAAGAGACTCCGCGCGAACGCTTGTTGGAGGAAGTGGCGGCGCGTATTCATCGCGGATTGACTTATAAGGAAGTCCTGGCCGCGCTGCTTCTCGCCGGGGTTCGCAATATTCAGCCGCGCC
>CAZCUL010000194.1:0-5260 GCA_964501475.1 uncultured Verrucomicrobiota bacterium
CTGAACTACTAACGCGACTGGGCCTGGAGCTGCCGACCGCCCCCCAGATCGTTCAAAATGTAGTGGAGAAAAACAGGTAGCCGATCCCGAAAACCTCAATGTTTTCACCCTTTTGCCGTCACAACTGACGAAGATGGGCTAACCAAGGATGCGCCGTCCTTCGTCGAGGAAGATGCCTTTGAAGTTCATTTCGAGCGCTTGCGGATTGGTCGCCTTGGCCAATGCATCCTTTTCCGTAACTTTGCCGTCCTTGACCAGTTGGAAAAGGGCCTGATTGAAATTCTGCATTCCGTCTTCGGTACTGGTTTCGATAGCGGCAGGCAACTTGTCCAAGCGGTTTTCTTCGATCAGTTTTCGGACGGTGCCCGTGTTCACAAGAACTTCCTGGGCGGGCACCATTCCGCCCTGGATGGTGGGCACCATCCGCTGGCAGATAACGGCCTGCAATGTTCCGGCAAGCTGACGCCGGACCTGTTCGCGCTCGTCGGCCCTGAAAAAATCCAAAATGCGGTTGACCGATTGCGAAGCGTTGGTGGTGTGCAGCGTCGAGAGAACCAAATGACCCGTGTCCGCCGCGCTGATGGCAGCCGCGAAGCTGGTCGCGTCCCGCATTTCCCCAATCATAATAACATCGGGATCCTGCCGGAGAACGTGCTTCAATGCGTGGGCAAATGAGAGCGTGTCGAGGCCCACCTCGCGTTGTTCGACAACTGATTGATTGTCTTCGAACACATATTCAATCGGATCTTCGAGCGTGATAATGTGCTTTTTCGAGTGAGTGTTGATGTGTTCGATCATTGCCGCAAGAGTGGTGGACTTTCCGGACCCGGTCGAACCCGCTACTAGAACAATCCCGCGTGGAGAATCAGCGATTTCCCTGGTGATGGACAGCAGTCCCAGTTCTTCGAAGCTCGGCACCTGGGTCTTGACATAACGCATGGCCAGGCAGAACTCTCCCCGTTGCTGAAAGAGATTGGTGCGGAATCTTCCAATGCCAGGCGCGAAGAAAGAAAAATCGACTTCCCGCTCCTCCTCCAGGCGACGGCGGGCGTGTTTAGGGACAATCTCCCCCACGATTTTCTCCATCCATTCCGCGGTGGGGAAGGGGGCTTCAACCGCGATGAGCTGGCGGTTAATGCGAAAGACGACAGGCGTGCCGATTTTGAGATGAATATCGGACGCGCCGCCTTCGACGGCGGTCCTCAGAATGCGTTGGAACAGTTCCATGCCTGCGAGGCTAGCAGGCGGGAACTCCTCAGGCCAGTCTTGAGTAAGCCAAGGAGTTTAAGCGCGCCTGCGCTTGTCGCGAGAGGCTGGTAAACACCATCGAGACGGCATATCCCTCATGGCGTCCTCCGCTGCACGCCACCACCACGCCGGTGCACTGCAGCTTTGTCGAAGAGCCTGGCGCTTCCAAAGCCACGGTCATTTCTGTCCAGGGCGCGAAAGCGGTTTGGCTGCGAAACTCGATTCCATTTTTGCGAATGCGAACCGCGCTGGCAGGCAAGTCAAGTTTCGTGGCGGGTGCATGGACTGTTACCGGTCCAAGTATATCTGTGTGCCCAAGTTTGCGTGCGCTCATAAACTTAATAGTCAGGTTATCATAGTTGCGCGGAAGGTCAATTTTGCCCCGGCGCGGCATTTCAATCGTTCATCGTCACGAGGATGGTCACCTACCATTCGATAACAGCAGAGGCCCAGGTAAAACCTGCTCCGAAGACCACCAGCAACACCAAGTCGCCACGCTCGATCCGCCCCTGTTGCACGGCTTCGTCAAGCGCGATCGCCACCGACGCAGCAGATGTGTTGCCGTATTTCTCCAGATTGACGAAGATCTGTTCAGGCTTTGTTCCCAAACGCTCCCCAACCGCGTCGATGATCCGCCGATTCGCCTGGTGTGGAATGACGCATTTAATCTGTGCGATATCCAGTTCACATCGCCGCAGGGCTTCCCGGCCAGCCGTGTACATGGCCGTCACCGCACTCTTGAAAGTCTCTTTGCCGTCCATCCGCAGGAAATGCAGTCCGGCGGCGACGGATTCGGCAGTCGCCGGAAAACGGCTGCCGCCTCCCGGCATGCAGAGCAATTCCCCCTTGTCCCCGTCCGCCCCCATGCACGCGGTCAGCAGCCCATGCGCATCGGGCCGGTTCTGCAAGATGGCCGCGCCAGCACCATCTCCGAAAAGCACGCAGGTGTTGCGATCCTTCCAATCCACGATGGCCGACAGCTTTTCCGCGCCAATAACCAATATGGTGTTATAGGTGCGGGACATGATGAACTGCTGCCCAATCTCCAAAGCGTAAATGAATCCTGAGCAGGCTGCCTCGATGTCGAACGCCGCGGCCCGCCGGGCGCCGAGCTTCTTCTGGACGAGGCAGGCTGTGGCGGGGAACGGCATGTCGGGCGTGATTGTCGCCACAATAATCAGGTCGATCTGGTCCGCAGTGATCTGTCCTCTCTGCATGGCACGGAGAGCGGCCTGAGTTGCCATGTCCGAGGTGTATTCCTCGCCGGCAGCAATGCGCCGTTCCTTGATGCCCGTGCGGGTCGTGATCCATTCATCCGTGGTATCGACCAGCTTTTCCAGAGCCGCATTGGTCAGAGCGCGCTCCGGAACGTAGGAGCCCACCGAGGTAATCGAGCACGTGCGCCCCTGAAAATTATGCTGGGCGCGCGGGTTCTTGAAATTCTTTGCCGGTTCTGAACTCATGCGGTGATCGAGCTCCGATCGGACCGGACGGCTTGCCCGAGGCGTTCGTTTGCCAGCGCAACATCGTGCTCGATCATCGCGCTGATTTGGTGTTGGATGGCTTCAATGCTGACCCGGATGGCATTCATAATAGCCGTTTCCCTGGCCGAACCATGCGCTTTAATGACATGCCCGCGCAAGCCGAGAAGCGGCGCTCCTCCGTAGGCGTCGGGATCCATCCGCCGCTTGATCTGACGAAACGCGCTGCGCACGAGGGTGGCGCCAAACTTCCGCCAGGGATTGGCGGTCAGTTCGCTTTTCAGCACTCCCAGGAACGTTTTGCCAAGGCTCTCCGCGGCTTTGAGCACGATGTTGCCGATGAAACCGTCGGTCACGACCACATCCACCCGGTCAGCAAACAAATCGTGGCCTTCGCAATATCCAATGAAGTTCAGGTCCAACTGCCGGCAAAGCCCGGCCGCTTCACGAGTCAGGTCGGTGCCTTTAAGCTCCTCGGTCCCGTTGCTCAAGATGCCCACGCGCGGATTCCTGTGTCCAAGAATTTCCCGGGAGTAAATGCTTCCCATAATGGCGAACTGAACCAGATGAATCGCCCGGCAATCCGGGTTGGCGCCGGCATCGACGAGCACAAACTCGCCCGTGGCCGAAGGCATCACCGCGGCAATGGCCGGACGCTCGATGCTCTCCAGAGGACGCAGCTTGATTGTCGCCGCAGCCACAATTCCTCCGGTATTGCCCACGGAGATGACCGCGTCCGCTCTTCCTTCTTTGACCAAATCGATGGCCCGGGCGATGGAATTATCCTTCTTCTTGCGGAGGCCTACCACCGGTTTGTCTTCCATGGTCAGCACCTGACTCGCGTGAATGATCTTTACCCTTGCGTCGCGGATGCGATGGCGCTCGAGGGCAGCTTCAATCTGGGCTTTGTCTCCCACGAGAAAGAGCTCCTTGATTGGGTCATAAGCGGCAAGGGCTGGTTTGACGCCGCCGATGACGACGTCGCATCCATGATCGCCACCCATGACATCCACAACGAGTCGCATAAATAGAAAGAGCGCCGGAAAAGGGAAAACCCTTCGCGCTCTGGCCGGCGTTTACGCGCCAGCGGTCACGGAGATGACTTGCCGGCCTTTGTAGTAGCCGCAAGCGGGGCAAACCCGATGCGGCACATAAGGCGAATCGCACTGCGGACAGGAGCTAAGCTGCGGCAACCGCAAAACACTGTTGTAGGCCCGCCGCATGCGCTGGCGACTTCGGGACGGTTTTCGCTTGGGAACACCCATAGATCAATCTTCCAGTTTTAACTTGTTCAATTCGGCCCAAGCGGAGGAAGCCGGATTCGACTCTTTCAACCCGCCGGGCGCCTTCTCCGTGTGCTGTTCCAGCAGATTTGTCAAGCCGCCGCATTGAGTTTCGCACAATGGATGTGGCGGAAACGCGAGCAGAATATCTTCGCGAATATACGGCGTCAAGTCCACGCAGTCGTTGATCACCTCGGCCTTCTCCTCGCCTTCCAAGGGCAGGGACACCACCCAGTCCGCAAGCTCCAGCTCCTGGGTATAAGGCTTCAGGCAGCGCGCGCATTCGCAAGCCAAGTCAACCCGCAATCGACCCCGGACCAGAATCTGGCTTTCCAGCCGCTCGACTTCCAGGTCATAGGTCACGGGGGGCTTGGCGCGGACTAATTCGTCGAACGAATTGATCTCCAGCTCCTCGGGAGATAACTCCCCGCGCAAGGTCAGCGCCTTCTTTTCCAAGTGTCTGAGATTTATCAACAAGGCCATAACAACTTCTCCAGATCAGCGGGCGGGACGAGCCAGCTTTCGCGCCAACACCTGACGGACTTCCTCAGGCACAAAATCGCTCACGTCGCCTCCCAAACTGGCGATTTCCTTCACAAGGCGTGAGCTGAGGAAGGTATAGGTATCCTTTGGCATCATGAAAATCGTCTCCACACGCTCATTTAGTTTACGATTCATCAAGGCCAGTTGAAATTCAAATTCAAAGTCCGACACCGCCCTCAATCCCCGAATCACAGCCTGGCCCTGGCGTCTTTCCACATAATCCACCAGCAAGCCCTCGAACGCGTCGGCCGTCACATTTGAAAACCCCTTGACGCTGTGGCGCACCATCTCCAGCCGCTCATCCAGGCTCAGCAGCGGTTTTTTCTCCTCGTTGCGGGCGACAGCTACGATCAGGTGGTCAAACAATTTAGCGGCGCGTTGGATGACGTCGAGGTGTCCGTTGGTTAAAGGATCGAAGCTGCCGGGATAAATCACCGTGCGCATGGCGGCAGTTTAGCCGAGCAACGCCGATTTCCCATTAAAAACTCGGGAGAGAATGCTGCCAATGAAGCCGCCTCCGCTCTCCTAGCCCATCTTCGTCAGTTGTGACGGCAAAAGGGTGAGAACATTGAGGTTTTCGGGATCGGCTACCTGTTTTTCTCCACTACATTTTGAACGATCTGGGGGGCGGTCGGCAGCTCCAGGCCCAGTCGCGTTAGTAGTTCAGCGACGGCTCGATCCGGCCGGGCAATCACACGGAGCCGG
>CAZCUL010000195.1:0-7180 GCA_964501475.1 uncultured Verrucomicrobiota bacterium
GTCATTTGATTGCCTCGAAAGGTTGGTATTGATGCCTAACGATTCAGCTCACCGATGGCGGCCCCTCCGTGACTCCCGAGTTGCCAAGCTGCGTGGCGGGGCCGCTATTCGGTGAAGCGCTTGGTTCGGCTCTCATATCGCGTAGCCATCGCGAAAAAACTGCTCTGCGCCGCGGCCCTGCAGTAGCCGCCCACTCCCATTCCCACGACTTGGCGTCAAACGGGACATGGAGCACCATAGGCGGAAACTTCTCTGGGTCGGATGAGGACAGTATAGCACCGAAGCGGTTCTGCTCCATGGTGCAGAGCCGCTCAATAGGAGCGCGAGCGTTCTCGTTGCTGATTATGCCGCGGGATTTAACTGCGCCATGCGTCGCTTCGTGGGACTAGAAAAGTCGCAAATACTGCCGCAAAAAGACTCTGATCCAAGCCCGGAACAGAATAGAATTCAAAACTGCAAATACGAGTACGAAAATCGTACTCCGCGCCCATCGGCAGCAGACGGCGCAGACTGTCGCCGGCGCATACGAGGCTGTTCCCGCTTTGCTCACACCAGCAGAGCGTTCGTTCTTCGGAGTTCTTCAGCAGGCTGTCGCTTCCGATTACCAGATTTTCGCCAAGGTCAGGCTGGCAGATATTGTCCGGCCTGTTCGCCGGCTTCCCTTGACCTCCGGTGGGATTGGCTTATGGGGGAGTTGGGAGGGAGCCGGAGCGCATCGTCGGGCATTTAGATTTGTTCTGGTAGATGAGGCTGGAAATCAATTAGCCACTTTTCGGAATTATCAATCTGAACTCGGGCCTGGACACGGGTTATGGGTTACTCGCTTCCCTCACCAATCCGCCCAGTATTGCGAAACTCCGCATACGGGTTTATGAAGACACGAGAGGCAAGCCCAAAGGCCTGAAGGCGGAATTCGTCATCAAGGCGGAGTGAAGTGCGCCTTTCCGGGACTGGAGTAACGGGCTTTGTTGCCGTGCTTGACGAATTCAGCGGCTTGCAGTCCGATGGGTTCATGGCTGGCAAGGAATATATCGCAATTTGTGCAGCGACGTTGCCGCTGTTCCTGTCGGAGACGACCGAGGCTGCGCCAAACGACGCACCGCCGAACGCGCTTCTGGAATGGGTGCAGGAGGCGGACGCGAGTTATGAATGGAAGCGCCTGAGCAGCGAGGAATCCTCCGGTTTTTCGATCACTCATTTGCAATTCACTTCCCAAACCTGGCGCGGACGCGTCTGGCAGCATCATTTGCAGATTGTGAGACCGGCCAAAGTGCGCAGTCCGGAGGCTGCCTTTCTTTTGATTTCGGGCGATGGCGATGGGAAACGGGATATCGATTTGCTGAAGACTTTGGCTGATCGCGCGGGGGCTCTGGCTGTGGTGCTGACACAAGTTCCCAACCAACCACTTTATGACGGTCGGAAGGAGGATGCCCTCATCGCTTTCACCTTCGATCAGTACTTGCGCACTGGCGACAAGACGTGGCCGCTGCTTTTCCCGATGGTCAAGAGCGCGGTGCGCGCCCTGGATACGGTTGAGGAATTCGCGAGGCAGGAATTTGAACAGGACATTCGACGTTTCGTGGTGGGCGGCGCATCGAAGCGGGGGTGGACCACCTGGCTGACGGCAGCGGTGGACGGGCGCGTAAAGGCGATTGCACCCATGGTCTTTGATGTCTTGAACATGAAAAGGCAGACCCAGTGGGCCGAGAAAGCCTATGGGCGGCAGAGTGAAAAGATCGATGATTATACGGAGTTCAATCTCATCGAGCGCATGGACGATCCCCGCATGGTGGAATTAAGAAGCTGGGTGGACCCGTTCTCGCATCGCGCGAGCTACACGATGCCCAAACTGATTCTCCTTGGAACGAACGATCCTTACTGGGTGGTCGATGCGCTGCGGCATTATTGGGAGGAATTGCCGGAGCCGAAGCTGCTTTTTCAAACACCGAACGCCGGGCATGATCTGGGCGGTGGCGAAGAGGCCGCTCAAACCCTGGCTGCATTTTTTCAGATGATTGCAGACCACCAGCCGCTGCCGGAAATGAGTTGGGAATTGACCGCCCGGGGATCGTCTGAGCTGACAGTGAACGTCGATCGGCCCGCTAAAAGCATTCGTTTGTGGACCGCCGACTCCGCGGACCGCGACTTTCGAAACGATCGTTGGACGAGCCGCGAATTGGCGATCCAAAAGGGCGGCAGCCGCGTTTCCGCGGTGATCGACCCGCCCGCAAGCGGTTACCGGGCGTATCTGATCGAGACTCTTCTCACCGCGTCCACCGGTCACGAATACAAGCTCTCGACAGAAGCCAGAGTGGTGCCTGACAATCTCGAAGCGGAGTGAAGACGCGACCCTCCTGGCGCAGCCGCGGCATCCGCGTATTCATCACGTTCTTCGTAACCGTGATTGTAATCACGGCCGCTGAGTCCGGAGCCAACTTTCGCCTGCCAAAGAACGATGCCGATTTGCGGGCCTGGCTCGAGAACATGGTGTGGCATCACCGGTTCACGCCGGAGGAAGTCTCGGCCGCCACCGGTCTCGATACAAACCGGGTGTGGGCGGCGCTGAAGCGTTTTGAAATCCTTCCTGCCAATCGCCCAACGCGGGCCGAGGACGCGCCCTTGCTGGTTTTGCCGTATCCCGGGGGGCGCCATCCGCGAATCGGCTTTTTGGATGGCGCGGTGGATCCACAGCGCGAAACGAAGGTAAGCGTGTTCCTGCCTTGGGATGAAGCCGCCTACGTGGTGGTGGATGTGCCTGAAGCGATCTGGTCGAATCTTGGATTGATCTACCTGGCTCACACGCACGTGCCGACTCTCTGGACAAAAGAGGGAATCGAATTGCCGGCATTGGAATGGAAGCGGAGCGGGGACGGCAGACTGGAGGTCGAACGGGCGTTGCCGAATGGAATCGGTTTTCGGGCTCGGGTGATTCCAGAAGCAAACAGGGTCCGGATGGACCTTTGGTTGACGAATGGCACGCCGGAGGTGCTGAGCGATTTGCGCGTGCAGAATTGCGTTATGCTCAAAGGTGCGGCAGGCTTCAATGCTCAGACCAACGACAACAAACTTTTTGCCAAGCCCTATGTGGCATGCCGATCCGAGGATGGGCGTCGCTGGATCATTACGGCCTGGGAACCGTGCCATCGACCCTGGGCGAATCCGCCGGTGCCATGTCTGCATTCGGACCCTCAATTCCCGGACTGTCCTCCCGGCGAAACGGTGCGCGTTCGCGGCGGACTTTGGTTCTATGAAGGAACGGATATTGCCGGTCACCTGCGGCGAATCGATCAAAGCGGCTGGCGCGAATTACCGGAAAAGTAGCAGCCGCCATGAAGAGGCTCGCTTTGAGTTTGAGGACCAAAGTTGAGCCTCCCTCCATCGGCCGCTACGTTCATGGGAGGATGCCTGCGCCTCCGTTCGGCAGCCGGATTTGGATCAGGTCTTGCTCCCCGCGGGGTGCCGTGTATTCTTGCGTCCGCGCATGAGGCGCAACTGATTAAGAAACCAGGATGATCATGAGACTGACCTCGAATTATGTTTTGGGATTGCTGATTGCCGCGATGGTCTTTTTGCTGGCCGGACCTCTACCCGGTCAAACCATCCAGGGCCGCGCCCAAGTGACGGCGGTGATGGGATCGGCGACTTTTTCCGCACCCGGGGGCGCGCCGATGCGTCTGCGTGAAGGAACCATTTTGCAGGAAGGCTACGTTGTTCAGACCGCGCACGGATCGGCTTTGGATCTGGCGTTGGGGGGCGATTCGGGCACGCTGCGGCTGACACAGAACACCACTTTATCGCTGGATCGCCTCGCTGTGTCCGATTCCGATTTCCAGGTCGAGATTCAATTGACGCTTTCCGAAGGCACCGTGGTGGGATTCGGCAATGATCTCGGGTTAACTTCGAAATACCAGATCAAGATCTCCAACGGCATCGTGGCTGTCGGTGCCCGGCAGTTCCGGATCAACGCCAAAGGGTTCCTCGTCGATTTGGACGGAACTCTCATTTTCGCGCATGTCGGGATGGACGGAAATCTTACGTCGCATACTCTTCGCGCGCCGCCGCCGGTTTACTTCTCCCCCATCGAAGGCATTCGGCCTGTGCCCGAGAAACTGCTTCGCGAAGTTGTTAACCAGGCGAAGCCAAAGCTGCCGGCGTTCTAGATTTCGCTCAGATTTCCTTCCGACCGTTTTCGCTTCCTACAACCTTTGGTCCCATAGAGGACAAAAGGTCGTAACTTAAAGGCAAACGAGCGCAGTACTCGGCCCGCCTTCCGCAGCGCTTTCATTCGCCCTTTCCATGCATCGCGCCCAAAGGCACCTCGAGGGCAGGATTCTGCGGCAGGAGCGGATCGTTGGTTAACGCGTTCGGCAAGCTTGGGGCGGCGGCTGCGGTTGGGGACGCCGCGCTCCGGTTACGGCCCCGTGTGGGCCGTCTAAGCCGACCATCACCACTTTGAGGCACAAAGCCAACCGCGGCTACCAGTTCGGCTTTTCGGGGAGGCAAGCGTCGAATTCTTTGACCCGATCCGCTTCGTAATCGCCGGCGTAGGACCCATCAAAGAATTTGGCCAGCGCCTCTTTGTGCAAGCGTTCCCAGCAGGCTTCTTCACTGCCCGGGTTGATGGGATAAAAAAGGGCGTTGTTGCTTTCTGCGGCTTTGTAATCGCCTGGAGCATCGCCAATCATCAGGACCTGCCCGGGCGAATATTTCCCCGTCGCGGCGAGTTTTAGATGTTCGGTTTTTGTGCCCATCTCCTGGCCGGCGATCATCCTGACGTATTTGTCGATGCCGTGCTCGGCCCACTCACGCTGGAGCGCTTCGACCGGCGTCTGTGAAATGCAGATGGCGTCGGCCTTCTCATTGATTGCTTCCAGGCACTCGCGCACGAAGGGAAACGGCGGGACCCCTTTGACGATGTCTTCGACTGCGGCATTGACGGCGTCGGACCAGCGTTTGACGGGTTCGAGGCCTTTGTTGCCGCGTTGAACCTCGGCGTTGAGAGTGGCGTTGCCCAGTTTGGTTTCGCGCTTGATCCATTCTTCGAGCGCTGGGAGTTCAGGCACTTTGACCGCGCGCGCTTTCACCTCGGATCGTTCGCGCAGCAGGTTCAAGGCGCGCACGAGGGCAGGGAAACGGTTGGCGCCCCGCGTCTTTGAGTAAAGGTTCACAAACTCCCACACTTCGCGCGCATATTTGCTGACGGCCTGGAGCTCGAAGTGTTTGATGAACATCGGCGTGAAACACTCCTTGTGCTTGATCTCCATGCTGTCGAAAATGCAGCCATCCGAATCAATGCCGACGAAGAATTTTTTGCCAGGGCGATAATCCTTCAAAACCTGTGCTGGATCGCTCATAAATCGGGTCCCCAGTAGGCCGCGGAACCGGCGCTCGAGTCAAAGCAATTTGGAGGCTGATCCGGTTGGGCCCGGAGCAGTTGCAAGTGGGCGGGCGCCCGCGCCCACCGAAACCAGCCTGGCTGCGGCTACCCGTTGACGATTTCCCCGCCATTGGGATGTAACACCTGTCCGGTCATATAGGATGAATCCTGGCAGGCGAGGAAAAGGTAGCAGGGCGCGATCTCGTTGGGCTCTCCCGCGCGTTTCAGCGGCACGTCCGATCCGAATTTGGCGACCGCTTTGGCGGGAAAGGTGGCTGGAATCAGCGGCGTCCAAATCGGGCCGGGAGCCACGGCAGTGACGCGAATGCCTTGGTCCACCAACGCCGCGGATAGAGAGCGCGTGAATGAAACGATGGCCCCCTTGGTGGCGGCGTAGTCAATAAGATGAGCGCTGCCGCGGTAGGCTGTGACTGAAGTGGTGTTGATGATGACTCCCCCATCCTTCAAATGGTCCAGCGCAGCTTTCACCATATAAAAGCAGGAAAACATATTCGTGGAGAAGGTTCGTTTGAGCTGGCGGTCTGTCACGTCGCGAATGTCGTCCTGCAAATGTTGTTCGGCGGCGTTGTTGACCAGAATATCGAGCCGGCCAAAAGCCCGAAGGCACTCCCGCACCACTCGGCGGCAAAAGTGTTCTCTGCCGATATCGCCCGCAATCGTCAGGCAACGGCGCCCTTCGGACTCGACCATTTGTTTTGTATCCCGCGCATCCTTGTGTTCCTTCAAATAAATGATGGCCACATCCGCGCCTTCCCGCGCAAAGAGGACCGCAATTGCACGCCCGATCCCGCTGTCGCCGCCCGTGATGATGGCGGCTTTGCCGGCCAGTTTTCGAAAACCGGGCCGGGGCGCGGCTTCGGGCGCCGGTTTCATCTTTCGCTCGCGTCCCGGCTGTTCCGATTGATGCTGAGGGGGACGAAGAGGTTTGGGTTTTGAACTCTTTTGCATGCATCGCTTTCAGCCCAAGATGTGCCATGGCGTGGTCGAACGGCCTGGCGCGGGATGGCAACGGATTTGGAGCGGCGCGAACGATCTGCCACCCGAAGGAGCTTGCGCGCTGCATGAGTCGATTTGCACCCTGCAAAGGTCTTTCGGGGACGGGTGAGGCGAGAGCGGCCGCAGACTGCGTGCTCGACCCACCTCCTCTCCCGGCCATAGGCTGCGGGTCGGAAATCAAGAATCTTATGAAAGCCGCTTACATTAAACAGACCGGACCTCCGGAGAACATCACGTATGGCGATCTTCCCGTGCCGAAAATCTCGGGAGCCCAGGTGCTCGTGAAAATTCAGGCTGTCGCGGTAAACCCTGTCGATACCTACATCCGCTCTGGAATGATTCCGATGGACCTGCCGTTTCCGTTCATCGTGGGGTGCGATCTCGCAGGCGTTGTCGAGGAAGCCGGCCCCGAAGCCAAACGCTTGAAACGAGGAGACCGGGTCTGGGGCAGCAACCAGGGCTTGCTTGGCCGGCAGGGCACCTTTGCCGAATTTGCGGCTGTGGATGAGGTCTGGCTCTACCCTCTGGCGGAGGGGATCGACTTCGATCAGGCTGCGGCCGTCGCGCTCGTGGGGCTCACCGCGCACCTGGGATTGGTGCGGGATGCGCGTCTGAAAAAGGGGGAAACCTTATTTGTGAATGGGGGCACGGGCGGCGTCGGTTCGACTGTGGTGCAAATGGCCAAGGCCATCGGCGCGCGCGTCATGACCACGGCGGGCAGCGAAGAGAAAGTCGAAGAATGCCGCACGCTGGGCGCCGATGCGGCCATCAACTACAAGACTCAAA
>CAZCUL010000196.1:0-8119 GCA_964501475.1 uncultured Verrucomicrobiota bacterium
GCGGCGGAATGGCTGCGCCGCTGAACGCGGCGCTGACGGCGCAGCCCGCCGTCCCTACCCTGGTCCGGACCGCGGGCCTCTTGCCCGCACTGGAGTTTGGACATTTTCTGTCAGTGCCGAGCACCGCAAAGCGGTGCCAGAAGGTAGCCGGAGGTCGCAGCGTAGCGGAGACCTCCGGAAAGGGTTGGTAAAGAAGCAGCACCCCAGCGGGGTGCCAGACGGTGCACCAAAAGCGAGTGCCAGAGTTTTCTCTCCGACATGAGGTTGCGTCGCCGCAGTGCCTATTTCCTCCGGCTGTGGCTGCGGACAGCCGCGCTCCCCAAAATGAATTGCTGGTATCTTTGTTCCCTTTGTTTCCTTTTGTTAAACCCCGCGTTCCGCAACCATTGAGCGCAGATCATTTTAATTGTCCCCACAGGCCTTTCCCGGCAATCTCCCGCCTCTGAAATGCAACAGGTGAACCTGGGAATCGTCGGCGGCGGCACGGTCGGTGGAGGGGTTTTTCAAGCCCTCCAGCGCAACGGACGTCTCATGGCCTCCCGGCTCGGCGTGAAGTTTAACGTCGTCAAAATGGCGGTGCGCAACGTCCGGAAACGGCGCGCCGTCAAGATCCCCGCGCCCTTGCTCACTACCGATTGGCTCAGCGTCGTGAACGATCCGCGAGTCTCGATTGTGGTGGAATTGATGGGCGGCACCAGCATCGCCCGCACCGTGGCATTGACCGCCTTGCGGTCAGGCAAACCGGTCGTGACCGCCAACAAAGCGCTCCTTTCCGCCCACGGCGAGGAGCTTTTCGATGTCGCCCAGCAATACGGAACCAACCTCTATTACGAGGCCAGCGTAGCCGGCGGCATTCCCATCATCAAAGTGCTGCGCGAGGCATTGATCGGAAACCGCATCACACGCATCTACGGCATTGTCAACGGCACCTGCAATTACATCCTCACGCGGATGAAGCTCGAAGGGCTTGAATTCGAGGCTGCCCTCGCTGACGCGCAGCGGCTCGGCTACGCGGAGGCGGAAGCGTCGCTCGACGTGAATGGGCACGACGCCATGCACAAAACCGGCATCCTCGCCTCGCTGGCCCATGGCTTTTGGGTGAATCCAAAGGAAGCGCACGTCGAAGGCATTCGCTCCGTCACGGCCCTGGACATGCAGTTTGCCGGCCAGCTCGGTTACACCATCAAGCTTCTGGGGATCGTCAAGAAGCTCGATGCCGGTTCATCGCCCCGGACCGAAGAGCGGTGTTCGCCCGTGCAGGTCTCGGTCTATCCCACCCTGGTTCCCAGCAGTCATGTTTTGGCGAGTGTCAACCACGTTTTCAATGCCATTCTGGTGCGGGGCGATGTCGTCGGCGACACGCTCTATTACGGGCGCGGCGCCGGACAGGATGCGACGGCCAGCGCGGTTTTGAGCGATCTGGCCGATGCGGCGCTGGACTTCAAATATGGAACGAAAAGCCGCATTCCTCCCTTTGTGCCGCATGAACGCGATGGATCGGTCTTGCCAATGGACGAAGTCGTCTGTCCCTATTATGTGCGCTTGAGTGTTGTGGACAGACCGGGCACGCTGGCGCGCATTGCCGACATTCTCGGCCGGGCCAGGATCGGCATTTCTTCCGTCATTCAGCCGGAAGGACACGAGGGAGAAAGCGTGCCGTTGATCCTGATGATTCATGACGCCAGGAACGCCGATGTCCGCCGCGCTTTGGTTGCAATCGCGCGATTGAAGGTGGTGAAAGCGCCACCGGTGATGTTTCGCGTGGAAACGTTTGCCTGAAGAGGCTCAGTGAAGGCGCATGAAAACGATTGGTCGAGTCGGCCGAAGCACCATTCGACACGGATGTTTCCGGATGGTTCGGGCCCTTTAGCTATAAAACGAAGATGAATGCACAAGCTGTTGTCGCCAAAACAAACATTGCAAACCTGCCCTTCCCACAGTGGCACGGCGTGATCCGCCACTATGCTGCTTATCTCCCGGTCTCCGAGGCCACGCCCATCGTGACCTTGTTGGAGGGCAACACACCGCTGATTCGGGCCGACAATTTCGTCGAAACCATTGGCGGCAATTTCGAACTCTACCTCAAGTACGAGGCGATGAACCCCTCTTGTTCATTCAAGGATCGCGGAATGACCGTCGCCGTTTCAAAAGCAAAGGAACGCGGCGCGGAGGTCCTCATTTGCGCCAGCACGGGAAACACCTCTGCTTCGGCCGCCGCTTATGCCGCCCGCGCCAGGCTGAAATGCGTCGTCCTGCTGCCTCATGGCCAGACCGCCGTCGGCAAACTCGCCCAATCGCTCATGTACGGCGCCACCACCATCGGCGTGAAGGGAAACTTTGATGATTGTTTGCGCATCGTGCGCGAATTGGGCGAACTGCCCACGATCGAAATCGTCAATAGCATCAACCCTACCCGCATCGAAGGTCAAAAGACCGCCTCCTTCGAAATCTGCGATCGACTGGGCGATGCGCCGGATTTTCACTTCCTTCCCGTGGGCAATGCCGGAAACATCACAGCCTACTGGAAGGGTTACAAAGAGTACCAAACCGCCGAAAAATCCGATACGCTCCCGCGAATGTTTGGATATCAGGCCGCCGGCGCCGCGCCCATCGTGGACGGGCACGCCATCGAAAATCCCTCCACTGTCGCCGGCGCCATTCGCATCGGAAACCCCGCCAGTTGGGAAGGCGCCAAAGCAGCCATCAACGAATCAAACGGCCAAATCGACAAAGTCACCGACGAGGAAATTTTGGCTGCCTACAAGTTAATCGCCCGATCCGAAGGAATCTTAGTCGAACCCGCCTGTGCCGCTCCCCTGGCGGGGTTGATCAAATGTGTCCAGGCCGGAATGATCCCGGAAGGGAGCCTCGTGGTCGCGACCATGACAGGACACGGGTTGAAGGATCCCGAAACAGCGATTCAATCCGCGGGGGTCGAGCCAACTGTGGTCGAAGCCACCAAGGAGGCAGTCATGCGAATCATCGGGCTTTAGCCGCTGCACACATTCCTGAACCTCGCATGTGGCCCTCCGTTCGCGGGACTCCGGATATTCCTTCCCCAGCTTGAATGGCCCTCATCGTCCAGAAGTATGGCGGCACTTCCGTCGCCAACACAGACCGGATCAAGAACGTTGCCGCACGGGTCGCCCGGTATCATTCGCGGGGCGATCAGATCGTAGTCGTCGTGTCCGCCATGAGCGGCGTGACAGATAACCTGATCAGGATGGCCGGGGAAATCATGCCGCTGCCCAGCGAGCGGGAAATGGACATGCTCCTGGCCACCGGCGAACAAACCACCATCGCCCTTGCCGCCATGGCTTTGCACGCCCTGAACCTGCCCGCCAGTTCCCTCACCGGCGCCCAGGCGGGAATCGTCACCGATGGCGTCCACACCAAAGCCAAAATCCTCAACATCACGCCCAAAGAGGTCCATAGACATCTCGACGCGGGCAACGTTGTCATCGTAGCCGGTTTCCAGGGCCAGACTCGCGAAGGCCAGATCACCACCCTCGGCCGAGGCGGTTCCGATCTCACCGCCATTGCCCTGGCTGCCGCCCTCAAGGCCGATCTGTGCCAGATTTACACGGACGTCGATGGCGTTTACACGGCGGACCCGCGCATTGTCTCCGATGCGCGCAAGTTGGTCGAGGTTTCCTACGACGAAATGCTTGAACTCGCCAGCCTCGGCGCCAAGGTCATGCAGTCGCGCTCGGTCGAATTCGCCAAAAAGTTCGAGGTCGTCTTCGAGGTCCGTTCCAGCTTGAATGATAATCCAGGCACCATCGTGAAAGAAGAAACCGAAAGCATGGAGAGCGTCGTCATCCGCGGAGTCGCGCTCGACCGAAATCAGGCCAAGGTCACCCTGGCCGCCGTCCCGGATCAACCCGGCGTGGCCGCCCACGTCTTCAAGGCCCTCGGCGTCGCCAATATCAACGTGGACATGATCGTCCAAACCGCCAGTCACGGGTCCGGCACACCCGCCACCGACATTTCGTTCACAATCGACAAAGCCGATCTCCTCAAAACCCAACACGTCCTCGAAAAGGTGAAGTTGGAAATCGGCTGCAACGACATCATTGCCGACGAGAACATCGCCAAGCTTTCGGTCGTGGGCGTGGGCATGAAAAGCCACTCCGGCGTCGCCGCCAAAATGTTCGAAGCGCTGGCCGCCTCGGGCGTAAATATCCAGATGATCTCCACCAGCGAGATCAAGATTTCGGTCGTGATCGACCTTCCACAGGGCGAGGATGCCACGCGCGCTGTTCATGCCGCGTTCCTGGGAAAGTCTTAGCCGCGTATCAACTGCCGCATGACCATGCGAGGCTGGTTCCGCTCTTTCTATCGGTTCGCCTGCGGCAGCAATCGCATATACGCGTAAAGGTCGGCCAGGTCTGTCGCGCTCAGTCCACCCAACAGGCCGCTCGGCATCAGCGACACCTCACTCGGATGCCGGCCGGCGATGTCTCGATTGCTTAGCCTCACGGTGCTCGCCGCGCCAGTCTGCAAAATGGTTGCGTCGGCCGACTGAAACACAACTGTGCCCGTGTACGCCTGCCCGCCCCGCATCTCGAAGCGCGTCGTTCGGTACGGCAGCGCCACATCCCGGCTGGGAAAGACAATCGTGTAAAACAGGTCCAAAGGCGAAAGCCGCGCCGTCACTCCGCCCAGGTCCGGCCCCAGCGCTCGCGCCCCCTCGTGGCAGGTTTGGCAACCTCGCGCCCGGAAAACGAGCGCCCCGCGCCGCGCATCCCCCTTCTCCCATGCGACACTCTTCAATCGTCTCTCCCAAACCGCCTCGCTTTCGCCGGCACCATCCGCATTCCGGGCCAAATACGGATGCTTCTCTTGAAACCATTCGAATACCGGTCCGTAAGCGTCTGGCAACGCCGCGGGCTCTGCCGAGGCCTCTTCCACTTGAAAGCCTTCCCCGGTCATCCGGTTTAGCACAGCGATCAATTGATCGCGCGCTGTTTTCTCCGCAGGCTCCTTCACTAAACGGCGCAGCAGCCGCATCGAAGAAACGAGCAGTTCGTCCGATGTTTTTGGACGCAATTGTAACAGCGCGCTCATTCCCGCCCGCGCTACTTCGGTCCGGTCCGATGTCAAAGCCCAGACAAACTTTTCCCGGTCCTCCTCCTCCGGCCGTCGTGCCAGTTGCAAAACCAACTCGTCGCGCAAGGCCATATTGTTCCATTGTTTTCGAAAATGCGGCCGCACCTCCGCTGCTGGCAGCGCGCTCAGCAGATCAATCAAATCGCCGGACCATTCGAACCTCGGGTTCTCTTCCACAGCACCGAGAAACCTCCGGGCCGCCTTCGGATAATCGACTTCCCCGAAAAGCCTCGCTAAATGCGCGTGGCCAGGGCTGGGAAAGCGCGGTTCTTCGATCATCGCCCCGGCCAGGGCGCCATCGCGTTTCAACAGCGCCTCGACCACTTCGCCCAATCTTGCCGGCCAGTTCTGCTTGTTCTCCGGTCCATCCAGTTTCCCTTCCAGAGATAGAATGGCGCGCGCCGCCTGGTCCGTGAGATTCGTCACCGAATCCGGCCCCAGGCGCGATAGAACGGTCAGGTAATGAAAATCGGACGCCGCCGAAGTTCCCGGTCCAATCCGCGCAAGGACCTTCCGCGGCAGCTCCGGCGCATCCGCCCGCACCATCGCCAACAACCGCGCTGCCTCCGCCTCGAGCCCTGCGTTCCCCGAGGGCCAAACCGCCATGGCTGCGCTTTCAATTCTCCTCGTCAATTCGGACCCGGGTTCGAGTGTGAAGGCCGTTTCGTAAGCGGTATAAACTTCGACGCTGGCGTCCGTGAGGCGCCAATCCCCCAACGCCAGGATAATCAGCCGGATCGCCTCGAGCCGGTGCGCGATGTTCCGGCTTCGCTCCAACACTTCCAGCGCCGCCTCCGCCGCTTCCGCATTTACGCCAGCCTGCGGCTCACGCCAAAGCAAAGCCAGAATAGTGCTGAGACGCGACCGCGCATCCGGCGTTTGCCGCCAGCGTGCCTCCCATGCATCCTCCGGTAACCGCGCCGCCAACTGCGCCGCCGCTTGCCGGACCCGTTCTTCAGGATGGCCCAGATTCGCCGTCAAGGCCCGCTGCACGAGTGCCAGGGGCAACCGATCAGCCTGACTTAGGATCGCATCTAACGCGAACCGCCGGACTGTTCCATCCGCATCGCGTGCCAGACCGAGCAGGATCGGCCCGAAATTGTCGCTCGGGATTCGTCCCAGCGACCAGGCGACTCGAGCGCGCACGACCGACGCCGCGCTCCTTGCGCCGGCGAGCGCCGCGGCAGTCGTCAACCCGCCGTGCAATTCGGTCAGCACCTCGACGGCCCGCACCCGCCACAAGGCCGGCAATTCCGCATCGGCCACGGCCGCGTCAAACGGCTCGGGTCCAAGCCGGCTTGCCACGGGCACCCAATAGGCCCGCGACCAATCCGCCAGCGGTTGCGGCGATTCCAGAACGGTCTGCAATTCAGAGGTCGCCAGGTTCACCCAATTTGTCGCCAATGCCGCCAAACCGGGCTGCCCGGCGTATTGCACACGATAGACCGCCCCGCGAGTATTGCGCCCGCCAATCGAGATAAACAATGAACCGTCCGGCGCCACCGCCATGTCCGTGGGCGCAAACCCATGCGTCCCGATTGGCTCCAGAAAAAGTTCCGGCGCCGATCGATAACTCGCGCCGCTTAACTGCAACGGGACGAAGAAAACGCGTCCAAATGTCCAGTCCAGAAGAAATAAACCGTTCCGGTAATACGGCGGAAATTGCAGATGCCGATAGCAGACAACCCCGGTCGGGGAACCGCGCCCAAGTTCCGCCAGATCATCGACCGTATCCACATAGTAACCCGGACGATTCCAACTGCGCGCGTGCCCCGAGAGGCGCCAGCCGTGATGTCCCCCATACGCCACATGATAGATGCGGGTGGGTGTGTACCACGGCAACAGAAAATCCCGTTCCACATCGCTGTCGCAGGTGAAGACATCTCCCACGGCATTGAAGTCGAAGTCGTAGGGATTCCGAAAACCGTGGGCGATGATTTCCGAACCGCTTCCACTCAACCGCAAGAGCGCGCCTGCTTCCGGCTGCTGCACCGGCGGACTCGGCGCGGTGATATGCTGGGCGCCAAAACGCGTGTCGTTTCCTCCAATCAGATACCAGGCGCCGTCCGGTCCCCTCCGGATGGCGTGGGCGCCGTGTTCGCCCATGTTCAGATTCAACAGTTTCTCCGGCACTCCATCCGCGGCTCCGTCCCGGTTCTGGTCCACAAAACGCCACAGCCCGCCGTCGCCGACGAAATAAAGCTCAGCGCCGTTGAAGCAAAGGCCCATTCCACCTGTCTGGGTGGAGGCAAAGTCCCTGAACCCATCCGCCCGGCCGTCTCCGTCTCCGTCATGGAGCGTGCGAATGTAACCGGGCCCGGTCACCACTACCCTCCCCGCCGCATCCAGCGTCATGGCATGAATGTCATTCGCGAGATTGGCATCCGCGTAAAGGCTGACTGTGAATCCTCTCGCTACCCGGAGCCCCAAAGGAGCGATTGGCGCCAGTTCCGCCGCGTACCCCTGAACAGCTCCCAGCGCCGGCCAAAAGACAACCGCCCATCGCCAAACCAAAGCACCACGCATCACTGCACAGATTTTACCGAATGATTCCTGAATGCAACGTCCGGTACGCCGCCAGAAACATTTAGGGAAACCCTTCTTTGAAAAATATATTTGCCCTTGCTCCAGCGGAGGATACGGCTCTGCGGGGACGCAACTGGAACATCGCTCGGAGAGAGGGCTTTGGAATTGGTCAATGCGTTCGGTACGTTCGGGGCTGCGGCTTGAAAGCGACCAACGCGCTGGTTCTCCCAAAGACACTGTTGCGGCCAGAGCGCTGCGGGCCAGAGGCCCGCGGTCCGGGATCAGGGTAGGGACGGCGCGCAGGACGGCGCGCTGCGCCGTCACGCACCGCAAAGCGGTGCCAGAAGGTAGCCGGAGGTCGCAGCGTAGCGGAGACCTCCGGAGAGCGTTGGCAAAAACGCAATGCACCCCAGCGGGGTGCCAGAGGATGCGCCAAAAGCGGGCGCCAGAGTTTTCTCGCCGGCGTCAACGTTGCGTGGCC